>CAVGBY010000065.1:0-11626 GCA_963627355.1 uncultured Prevotella sp.
TGTTGTGGTTTTGGTTGTGACTGGAATTGTGTCGGTTGTTGTAAGCGTTGCGGATAATATTTTTCCTGCGGTTATGACTAAAAAATCTGGTGGAAGTAAATATGGAACAGTTGGGTCTGTTGTTGGTCTGCTTGCCGGATTTTTTATGGGTCCGCTTGGAATTATTTTTGGTCCTTTTGCAGGTGCTTTTGTCGGTGAAATGATTTTTGACTCTTCTGATATGAAAAGAGTTCTAAATGCTGCTTTTGGAAGTTTTAAAGGGTTTTTATTTGGAACTGGTCTAAAACTTTTGACGTGCCTGATTTTTATTTGGATTTTTATTTTTTCGTTAAATTTTGATTAGGTCTTGATGTTGATTTTTTTGATAGGGCGGATGTCGAGTTTTCTTTGAATAATTGAAATTGAATATGGGGAAGTAAAAGAAGACGTAAAAAGGTTTTTGATTTGTGAAGATTTTTGGCGATTTATAAAAATTCAATATTTATTCACCCATTCCCATAATAGATAAGATTTGATATAATGACATTTTAGTATGGATACTAAAGCATGTTTGGTCCTGGCAAATGGACTGGTTTTTGAAGGAAGGGCATTTGGCGCTGAAGGAATAATAATCGGCGAAACGGTTTTTACAACAGGTATGAATGGTTACCTGGAAACTCTTACTGATCCTAGTTATTACGGTCAAATTGTTACACAGACTTTTCCGCTGATTGGAAATTACGGCGATATAAAAAAGGATTACGAAAGTTCAAAATGTAATCTTCGCGGTTATATCGTTCGCCAGTGGTGTGAGGAGCCTTCAAATTTCCGCTGTGGTGGAGACATTGATTCTTATTTAAAATCACAAAATATTATTGGTCTTTATGACATTGACACTCGTAAACTTACAAAGATTCTGCGCGAAGTCGGCGTTATGAACGGTATGCTTATAAGTGGAAACAGCAAGGATGCGTTGGAAGCTTTTGCGGCTTTAAATGATGAAAAGAAAAAGGCTTCTCTTCTTGAAAAAATCAAATCATACAAAATTGAAAAGGCCGTTGAGTCCGTAACAGGAAGTGCTACTGGAGTTGAAGAACCTGCGGATGTGGTTTTTTCTGAAAGCGCAAAATATCGTTTTGTTCCAGTAACTGCTGATGGAACTAAAATCAATGATGAAAAAGAGGCGATGAAAGCCGGAAAAGGCAAAAAGGTTGTTCTTTGGGATTTTGGTGCAAAAGCTAATATTCGCCGCGAACTCTTAAAGCGTGGTCTTGAGGTTGTAACAGTTCCTTGCACGTATACTGCGGAACAGATTAAGGCTTTGAATCCTGATGGAGTTATGCTTAGCAATGGTCCTGGGGATCCTGCTGAAAATGTTGGAATAATTGAAGAAATTAAAAAACTTCTTAAGACAGGAATTCCGATTTTTGGAATTTGTTTAGGTCATCAGCTTTTGGCTTTGGCAAACGGTGCTCAGACAATGAAATTAAAATATGGTCACCGCGGCGCGAATCAGCCTGTAAAATATACAAAAACTGGCCGCGTTTATATTACTTCTCAGAATCATGGTTATGCTGTAAAAAATGATTCTTTGCCGGAAGGAACTGTTCAAAGTTTTGTTAATACAAATGATGGAACTTGCGAAGGTCTGACTTATACAAAAATTCCTGCATTCAGCGTTCAGTTTCACCCGGAGGCTTGCTCTGGTCCGCTTGATGCGAACTTTTTGTTCGATGAATTTGTAAAGCTTATTAATAATCACGATTATTTTAAGAATTTCAAATCTGAATATGAAAGAGTTGATGCGATTGCTTATTTTGCTTCAACAATCAAGGCGACAAAAGCCAACGCTTAAAAATTTAGGAAGGTAAATATGCCACTTAATAAAGATATTCACAAAGTAATGGTTATTGGTTCTGGTCCGATTATTATTGGTCAGGCTGCGGAATTTGACTATGCAGGAAGTCAGGCTTGTAAGGCTTTAAAGGAGCAGGGGCTTGAGGTTGTGCTTGTAAATTCAAATCCTGCGACTTTGATGACAGACCATGCGATGGCAGACCATATTTATATTGAACCGCTGATTCCGGAAGTTATTGAAAGAATTATTGAAAAGGAAAAACCTGATTCAATTCTTTCTTCCCTTGGTGGGCAGACTGGTTTGACTTTGTGTATGGAACTTGCAAAATCAGGTTTTTTAAAGGAGCACAACGTTCGTCTTCTTGGAGCAAAACCGGAAACAATCGATAAGGCAGAAGACCGTCAGATGTTCAAGGATACAATGGAGTCTATTGGTGAGCCTTGTATTCCTTCTAAAGTTGTAACAAATTATAAAGATGCCTTGGATTTTGCAAAGAATGTAATAGGATTTCCTGCGATTATTCGTCCGGCATTTACTTTGGGTGGAACTGGTGGCGGTATTGCCAATAATGAAGAAGAATTTAATGAGATTGCGCACAATGGTTTGCACCGTTCACCGATTCATCAGATTCTTGTTGAAAAATGTATTTCCGGTTGGAAGGAAATTGAGTTTGAAGTTGTTCGCGACCACAGCGGAAACGTTTTGACTGTTTGTTCAATGGAAAACTTTGATCCGGTTGGTGTTCATACAGGAGATTCAATTGTAATTGCTCCGGCGGTAACTCTTTCTGACAAAGAATATCAGATGTTGCGAACTGCTTCCTTAAACATAATTTCTTCGCTTGGAATGGAAGGCGGTTGTAACTGTCAGTTTGCGTTGAATCCGGAATCTTTTGAATATGCGGTGATTGAAGTAAATCCACGTGTTTCACGTTCTTCAGCATTGGCTTCTAAGGCGACTGGATATCCGATTGCGAAAATAGCTACTTTGATTGCAATTGGCTATAATCTTGATGAAATTCCAAACTCAGTAACAAAGAAAACTTCTGCTTGTTTTGAACCTGTTCTGGATTATGTTGTTGTAAAAATGCCAAAATTCCCGTTTGATAAATTTGTTTATGCGGCAAGAAAACTTGGAACTCAGATGAAGGCAACCGGTGAAGTTATGGCGATTGGACGTACTTTTGAGGAAGCGTTGATGAAAGCGGCTCGCGGGGCTGAAATTGGAGTTACATCGCTGAACCTTAAAAAGTTTGAGGAAGAGCCTGATGAAAAAATCATTGAACGCGTTGGTCAGTGTACAGACCAGAGATTGTTCGCAGTTTTCCAGGCTTTAAAGCGTGGAATTATGACTGTAGACGAAATCCATAAAGTAACGATGATTGATGAATGGTTCTTGAACAAGCTTATGAATCTTGTTGATATGGAAGATATGTTCCATATGATAAAGGAAGGTGTGGAACTTTCTGAAAACGGAACTGCCGAACTTACACAAGAATTATACGTTGAGGCAAAAAAACTCGGTTATCCAGATAAAGTTATTGAGGAAATGACCGGTTATGAAATCGAGAATTCTCAGGGTGTTGCGGCATTGTAAAAAGTTTGTGATGGTGTGATGGTTAAGCGTGTCGAAATCATCGTAAAGTGACATTTATATAGAAGAAAAAAAGTGGTCATTTCGACTTAGCTCAATGACCACTTTTTTGTTTAAAAAAAAATCTAAAAATCTGCATTTTTGAGTTAAAAAGTGTTCATATTATGTGTATAGCATAGATAATTTTTCTTCATATTTTGTGTATAGAACGTTTGAATTTTGTTCATATTTTGTGTATTCTGTGGGCATGGAAAATGCAATCAAGCGAAAAATAGTGGATTTTCTAGTGAAATGGAGAAGTTCGGAAAATCATTTACCTTTGATTATCCGCGGGGCAAGGCAGATTGGAAAAACTTATTCAGTTCGGCAGTTTGGAAAAAATTATAAATCTTTTGTGGAAATCAATTTTGTTGACAGCCCTGAATACAAAGACATTTTTTTGCGGGGTTATTCGACTGATGAGATTATAAAGCGCATTTCTTTTCATAATCCAAAGTTTAAGTTTATTCCTAAAGAAACCCTCATTTTTTTTGACGAGCTGCAGGAATATCCAGACTGTTCCACAAGCCTTAAATTTTTTGCTGAAGACGGACGCTTTGATGTTATTTGTTCAGGCTCTATGATGGGTTTGAATTACAAACAGATTTCTTCAAACAGCGTGGGCTATAAACTTGACTATCAAATGTACTCACTCGATTTTGAGGAATATCTTTGGGCAAAAGGCTATGACGAAAGTTTTACGGAAGAGCTGTATTCTCACTTAAAGAATCTTGAGCCTTTTTCTAAAGAAGAATTGAATCTTCTGAATGATTATTTCTTGGAATATGCGGTTATTGGCGGAATGCCGGCTGTTGTAAAACAGTTTTTGATTGATGGAAATTACTCAAACATTCTTCCTCTTCAAAGTCAACTTGTGCGTGACTACGAGGAGGATATTACAAAATATGCTGATGGACTTGATAAGACGAAAATAAAAAACATTTACAGGAATATTCCTGTGTTTCTAGCGCAGGAAAACAAAAAATTCCAGATTACAAAAGTAGCAAAAAATGCAAGGTCTCGGGATTATGTCGGCTGTGCAGAATGGCTAAAAGATGCTGGTGTTGTGAACCTTTGTTTCTGTCTTAACAATGTGTGCCTGCCTTTAAAAGTGAACTATGATGAGTCAAAATATAAGATTTATTATCATGATACAGGACTTTTAATGGCGAATCTTGACGAGGAATCTTCTGAGGACTTATGGAAAAATAAGAATCTAGGAGTTTTTAAAGGCGCAATTTATGAAAATCTGGTTGGACAGATGCTAAAAGCTGCAGGTTTTGATTTATATTATTATAAGAAAGAAAATGCTCAGCTTGAGATGGACTTTTTTGTGCGGACAACGGAATCTTTAGTTCCTGTTGAAGTAAAGGCAAAAGACGGAGCGACAGTGTCGCTGAACAATCTTATAAAATATCCGTCCTACGGAGATGTGCGGTTTGGAATAAAGCTTTGCAATAAAAACGTAGGATTTAACGGACGTTTTTACACAATTCCGTATTTTTGTGCTTTTTTGTTGAAGCGGTTTCTGCATGAAGATTTTGTAGTTGCAAGTAATAGGACTATACCAGAAGGATTGAAAAAAGAAGAGTCTTGAATAAGTTCGATCTGTTGATTTTAAGACTTCAGTCAATATTTTACATACAAAAATTTCTGTGCTATAATAGAATGATGTTGACAAGCATTTTGGAAAATTTTAGACTCAACAACTCAACAACTCAACAACTCAACAACTCAACAACTCAACAACTCAAACTATATAGTCGAATTTTATAATAATTCTAGATTTTACAAATCAATAAAAACGAAAACGGCAGATTTTGTGCGCTTTTGCGTGCAAAATCTGCCGTTTTCGTTTTTGGAGCAAATCCGATGAAAAAACATTTTTTCTCTTTATTGGCTTTTGCCTGCCTTGTGCCGCTCTATGCAAAAAAAGCGGCAATGCCAGAATGGGTTCAGAAGTACAGGACTGTATATCCGAATTCTGAATATCTTGCCCAGCGTGGAAGCGGCGATTCTGCCGAAAAAGCGAGGACTGACGCAACCGCCGCGTTTTCGCGCTATTTCAAGACAAGCGTGAACGCAAATCTTTCCACTACGATGACTTCTGTTACGAGTGCAAATTCCGCGGAAGAAAAAACTCTTGTTGTGGACGATGTGAATGTTCAGTCGCAAGTGGAGCTTTTTGCGCTTGAATACACAGAGCCGTTCTACTACAAGGCAGAAAAAAAGTGGTACTGCGTGGTCTACATGAACCGCAATGACGCGTGGCGGCAGTACAAGCCTCAGATTGAAATTAAAAAGAACAGTTTTAACGGACTTTATGCAAATCTTGAGGCGGAAAAAGATTACTTTGAAAAAGCCAGAATGTGCGGCAAGGTGTGGCAGAGCGCAACGGAACTTCTGGAAAAACTCGAATACGGAAGAATCATAAATCCACAAGAAGAAGCCGCTTATCAAGTTGAGCGAGATAAAATCTCCAGAGTTCCAGTGATTTTTGAGGAAAGCAAGCAGAACTGTTCTATATATATTCAGACTCAAAATGACTACAGCCGCCTTGCAGAAAGTGCCGTTTCTTCCGCATTTGCAGACTGCGGAATGAAAGTTGTTAAAAATATCGGGCAGGCAAACTACATTGCGGAAGTTCTTATAGAACTGAATGTTTCCGGCAGTGAGCCTGTTTCAGTAAAGCCCGGACTGGAACTTAAAATCCAGAACAAAGAAGAAAAAACGGTTTATTCGTGTGAAGTTCAGTCTGCGGAAAAATCTGTTGCATACACGCTGGAAAATGCCCAGAAAAAGGCGTTTCCAAAATTGGCAAAAGAAACTGAGGAAGCTGTAAAAAAAGATTTGAGTGGCTTTCTTAAATTATAGAATTTTCATTCGGAGGAAAAAATGAAAAAGGTATTTGTTGTATGTGCGGTAGCTGCACTTGTTTTAGGAATGTCAGGTTGTGCAAGCACAAAATCTGTTGATCCGACTTTGAAGGTTAATGTTGACGATGATGTGGACAAAGTTGTTGTCATTGATTGGACGGACAGGACTTTGGGAGAAGTCGCGGCTCCTCAGTGGCTAAAAAATATGCGCCGTGGAAATTCCGACACATTCAAGCAGGCATGGGGAACGGACGCAAACCGCGTTGTAAAAGTTAGTATGGCAACAGGAAAAACAGAAGCGACTGCCCAAGCATTGAGCCGTGCAGGATTTGCCTACACTCAGGCAGCGGAACTTAGCCAGAAGGTAATCGGACGTGTAGGTCAGGGTTTGAATGATGTTGGACAGCTTGAGGCGGTTTATGTGGCTGCCAGCGAAACAAAGGCCGACATGACAGGCTTGCGTGAGGAGACAGGATTTTTTCAGAAAGTGCGCACAACAAAAGCCGGAACAAAGGAGCAGAGCGAACAGTACATCTACTACACAGTTTATTCAATGGATAAAGGCACATGGGACAACCTCTGCAAAAAATATCTGATGGACGTTATGGGCGGAGCAGACCTGACCACCGAAACACAGAAGAAAGTCGGCGCGCTATTCAGCGAGATGAAGGCAGACGCAGACAAAAAGGACGCTGCAAAACAGGCAGAAGAAGAGGCTCTTTACAAAGTCCAGATGGCACGTCTTGAGGCAGAACGAGCAAAGGCAAACGCCGACGCTGCCGCAAGCAACGCCGAAACAGCAAAAGCTGCCCTAAAAGCAAAAGAAATGGATGCACAGGAAGCACAGACTAAAGCAGCAACAGAAGAAGCGGCAAATCTGGCTGATTTTTTGATGTAGGGAAATAAATAGATGTTGGAAAAGATAATTGATTTTATTAAAAATTTATTTAATTCAAAGAAGGTTGAACAAAAGATTGAGAGTAATAATTCTCCTGGTAGCATAAACATTATAGGAAAGAATAATAAGGTTTCTAAAGGTCCTAAAATTACTACGGAGAAAGAAAATAACGACGAGGTAACTCTTGTTATTGATACGGAGAAAAAATGAAAAAACACATACTTTTACTACTCACCACCTTTCTTTTTTTTTCCATTTTTGCACAGACAAATGTTGCAGAGTCAAAACTTGGAAAAGTTCTTGAAAAGAACAAGGACGCTAATGTTGTTTTTGTGAGCGAAATTGATTTGACTTCTATGGTTGTTGCTGATGATGGAAACATTATCTTGCCTCTTTTTGCAAAAAACAAGATAAAAATTGTTTCCGGTATGGATATGACAAGCATTGCAGAACGCGTTGCCTATGCAAAAAAAGCAAAATTCGCAACTACTTTTGCAGTAAAAGATTTGGTGTCAAAAACTTATGCAATCACAGATATTGTAGGCATTGAAACGGTTGAAGAATACAAGGAACGTTGCATAGAAGAACAGAAAGCAGAGGCAAGAAAGAATCTTACAAAACTTCCTGTTCAGGTTGTGAATCAGGAAGTTGTAAACCTTGTCGGTGCAGAGGCGGCATGGCTTCCGGGGCAGATTCAGGATAAATTGAAGAGCAACTTGCAGGAATTCCTTGGAATGAAAACCGTTGTTGACTCAAAGTCCGAGGCGGCATTAAAAAAACTCCAGGCGGAAAGCGAAAGCGATGCCCGCGATGAAAGCAGTGCAATCGAGCTTGGAAAAATCACAACCGCAAAGTTCGCACTATTTACAAAACTTCGTAAAACAGGCAGTGGCTATGTAATCAGCGTGGATTTTACCGACCTTACAACCGGCGAGCAGATGGCAAGTGCAACAAGCAAGGAATATTCAAAAGCTGAATATCTTTACGGCTCAACAGGCGCAATAGACGAGCTTACCCTTGCGCTTGGCGAAAAACTTGGAATTCAGATAAGCGATCTGAACAAGAATCTTCTTGCAAGCGGCTCTTCTAGCTTTAGCGTTGACGACCAGCTTGCCCTTGCAAAGCAGAACGAGGCTCAGTTCCAAAAGATGATGAACGACTACGACGCTGAACTTTCCAAGTTGATGACAAGCAACGACATAAATGCCATCCAAAGCAAGAACCGCATTGAGGCGGAAAAAGCCCTTCTTTTGGAAAAGCAGAACGCCGAAAAAAAGCGTCAGGAAGAACTAAAAGCACAAAAGGCACGTGCCGACGCGGACGCAAAACTTGAGGCGGAACGAAACATTGCCCTAAAGACACAGCGCGACCAAATGGCAAAAGATGCTGCGGCAAAGGCTGCGGAAGTGCGCAAGTTGAAAATGGAAAAGCAGGGCGTTCTTGGGCAGATAAACATACTCGAATCCAAGAAAAAGGCACTTGTGGAAATTCGACAGAACGTGGAGCACCGCTCACAGGAACTTTACGACCAGCTTGTTCAGGACCGCAATAATGAGGAATCAAGAATCCGCAATAAAAACTACACAACCGTGGAACTTGGAAGCTACGGCAAGCCGACAGTGCAGGCAAAAACACGCCGCGAAAATCAGGTAAAGAAGAGCTACGAAGACCTTACAAACAAATTCTTTGCGGACTGCGAGGCTGTAAAGCAAAGCACAATGCCGCAACAGCAGAGTCTTCTGCAGGAAATCCGCGCCGACCAAAAAGCACTGGGCAATATCCGCACTGTAAGCAGCATGGGCGACGAACTTAAGGTAAGTTTTGGAACGTATGAAGGCAGTCAAAACGGCTGGAATGCATACCTTAGCTTGTATTCAGACGGTGTTCTGCTTTATACAGACAATTTTATTGTGAATTACGATGCTCTTAGCGGCAAAAAAGCCCCCGATATGGCGACAGAGCTGAACGATGCAGTTATAGAAGAATACACAAACAACGTGGATATGTACAACTCCTTGCTTTCACGCGGCGACCCGATTATCTACTTTGAAATTGACTACAACGTAACCGCAGAGCCGGACGATAAGCCAAGCCAGTACACATTCAATTTTAACAAGATTAGGGTGATAAATACCGTAAGCGGCAAAGTAACGCAGACAAGCAACCTGAACAAAAAACAGCCAAGAACTATGAAGCCGGAACAGGATTTGAGGATTGTGGACGGTGTTGCAGAAATTCAAAGAAAGTTTTTCTCAAAGCTAAAGATATACTTTTCAGAAGGTTTGGATTTGAATTCTGCCATAAAGGAGATGTATGGAAAAATTGAATTTGTAAAAATTCCTGGAAGAAATTATTCAGTGATGAAAACAGAGATAACTCAAAGACTTTATGAATCAATAATTGGAACAAATCCTAGTAGATTTAAAGGAAAAGATAATCCTGTTGAAAATGTCAGTTGGTTTGATGCAATACAATTTTGCAACGCATTGAGTAAAGAACTTGGATACGAACCAGTATACACAAGAAATGGAAGTTCTGTTACTTGGAATGAAAATGCAAATGGATTCCGCTTACCAACTATGGAAGAATGGAAATATGCTGCAAGAGGTGGTCAGAATTATAAGTACAGTGGCAGTGATAATATTGATTCTGTCGGATGGTATTACGGTAATAGTGAAAACGGAACTCATCCGGTTGCACAGAGAATCCCTAATGGGTATGGGCTATATGATATGACTGGCAACGTGTGGGAGTGGTGTTGGGATTCTTACGGTAGCAGCTTACGTTATAGCTGTGGTGGCAGCTGGTACAACATCGCCAACAACTGCAATGTGTCTAGCGAGAATGGCACCTATGCCGACTACAGGTATGGCTACATAGGCTTCCGCATTGTTCTTTCTACAGAATAGTAGGTTTTTCAAAATTGATTAAATGAAATAAATAAAGAAAAAGGAAAGTTTTATGAAAAAATTACTTATGAAAATTGTTTTCATGTGTTTTATGACAGTTATTGTTTGCCCTTATGTTATGGCGGATGAAAAGTTGGAGTTAGATATGGTAAAAATTCCAGGAAAAAACTTTTCAATGCTAAGGACAGAGGTAACACAACAGATTTATGAAACAATAATGGGAGAAAATCCAAGCTATTTCTGTCATGATAACAGAGAGCTTGATGAAGATGATTTAAAAAATTTGAACAAAAGCACATCTGATTATCCAGTTGAATGTGTAAACTGGTATGATGCAATTTATTTTTGCAACAAATTGAGTGCGAAAAAAGGGTTGCAGCCCGTCTATGCGGTGGACGGAGAAATTAGTGTCCGTAAATGGGATTATGAGCCGTACAATGACGATGAAATTTATGGCGAGATAACACAGAACCTTTTTGCGGACGGTTACCGTTTGCCTACAGTGGAAGAGTGGCTGTATGCGGCAAAAGGCGGAAAGAATTATAGGTATTCAGGAAGCGATGATATTGGTAAAGTTGCTTGGTATAAAGATAACAGTAATCATGTGACACATCCTGTTGCACAGAAAAAGCCTAATGACTATGGCTTATATGATATGAGCGGTAACGTGGCTGAGTGGTGTTGGGATTACAATGTTTATTTCGACGACAACTACCGCTTTAACTGTGGAGGCGACTGGAGTGACCATGACGGTGACTGCACGGTGGATAGTGGGTTCGGCTACTACGCCAACGTCCATTCCTATTACACAGGTTTCCGCATTGTTCGCTCTACAGGTAAGTAAAAAAGAGCTGTGGCTGTGTGGTGCCAGTGTACGAGGCGTTAAGTCGCAGCGTAACGGGTACGTAACTGCCACAGCGAGTGTAACAAAACGGAGAGAAAAAAATAAAATATCTTTTTTTATAGAGGTAAATTTATGGAAAATTATGAAAATTTGTTTAATAAATCTGCTCCAGATTTTTTGTATCATTACACAGATGGAAATGCATTTCAAAATATCATGAAAAATGGTGAATTATGGGCATCTCATATTCGTTTTATGAATGATTATACAGAAGAATTTTTAGCTCTCGATAAAATTATTGAGCTTTTGGATAAGAGAGTTGGTAGCCTCGACTTAGATATTGAAAAATTAAAAAAGAAAATCAGAAAGTATTTTGAAGAAGAAATCTCAAGAAAAGGAATTTTTATTCTTTCTTTTTCTGAAAAAGCAGATGACTTAAATCAATGGCGTGCTTATGGTAATAAAATTCCTAGTTACTGTATAAAATTTGACACACAAAACTTGATTCAAAATTTGAATCATAGCTTTCAAAAGTTATCAGATATTGAAGAAATAAAAAATTTTATAAGAGTTGATTGGGATCTTAATGATAGAAAAAGAAAGTTTTTGTTAATGCCTTGTATTTATGAG
>CAVGBY010000066.1:0-1574 GCA_963627355.1 uncultured Prevotella sp.
TTAACGTATAAAGATTATATACTAATAAACACAAAAATCAAATCTACCGCCATTTTCTGTTTTTAAGGTGATAAAAAATTTTAAAGTATTCCAACAAAATGAATATATGGGAATCCGACACACTTTTATTCAAAATATGAAGTATTACAGAAAAAAGGCAGGACTTACGCAGGAAAAACTTGCAGAATTACTTGGAATGAGCACATCATACATCGGCGATATGGAAGCCCGGGAAAGATTTCCTTCCGCCGAAACTATTGATAAAATCGCAGAGGCGTTAAACCTTAGAACCAGCGAGCTCTTTAACGAGCGTGGCTCACCAGAAAGCACAAAAGAAACATTCGAAAAAATCTATGCTACAAAACTGAACGAAGAACTAAAAAAACGGATTATAAAAGACATTGACGAAGTCTGCGAAATGATTTAACACTCATCCGAAGCCTTTGCACCTTTCAATTTCTTTACCAAAGCAAAAACACTAAGCGCAGCAAAAACGAGCGAAACAAGCGCAATCACCAGAACTTTCGGAACAGCCGCATTTTCGCCAAGAGAATTCTGTAGAATTCCAAGACCTTCCACCAACGTCAAAAATCCAAAAAAACTGAACAAAACAAACGAGACAATATTCAAAAAACCTTCCGGCATCTTCTTTTTCAAAAAAAGACCAATCAACATTCCAATCATATCCGCGGCAAAAAATCCCACAACGCAGGCCGCCCAGATAACAAACGCCTTTTTGATTCCACCGTTCGCGCCAAAAGTAATCGCCGTAAGCTGCGTCTTATCCCCAAGCTCCGCAATAAAAAACGTGCAGAAAACCGCAACCACCGCAAACTTAAATTTACTTCCGCCCGACTCCTCCTCGTCATCGTCTTTCTGCAGAAGCGAAGTGATTCCAAAATAAAAAAAAGCCGCCGCCGCAATAAATTTTATCAGCCAGTCAGGAACAAAAACACTGATAATTCCCCCGGCAAAAACCGCGATTCCGTTCAAAATTATAACCGCAGCCAGCGTTCCCAGAATAATGTCACGCAGTTTATACTTAGACGACATTCCAATCAGCATAAACTGAGTCTTATCGCCCATTTCCGCAAAAAAATCCGTAACCGCAACCGTAAAAAACAACAGCAAAATTTCCTTCATACCATAAATTATACAAAAAAAACAAAGTTAGTTATAGATAACATCTTAACTTTGGGCGTTCCCATGCGGCAAAACCTTTATTCCTCCTGAAAACTCAAATCCTCAAAGTTTTGCCGCAGGTCGGTTGTTCCGGCATTCCGCTACGCTCAGCCTCCTCGCTACGCTGCGGTGGCCGCCTACGGCGTGCCTACATAACCTAACGCATTTTCATAGCCAACTCCCGGACTTGAACCGTGCCTTCCACTCGCAGGCCTCCTGCCTGCTCCCTCCAGGCGTCTCCGCTCTCTTCCGGCGGCGTCCTTGCCGCCTCTTCCTCCCTGTTCGGTCGGCGTTCGCTCCGCCACTCGGTTCAAATTCTTTTTGCATAAAAAAAAGCATACCCAATCGAGTATGCTTTCAATATAAATCAGCCAACTCCCGGACTTGAACCG
>CAVGBY010000066.1:1641-8167 GCA_963627355.1 uncultured Prevotella sp.
TGCCGCCTCTTCCTCCCTGTTCGGTCGGCGTTCGCTCCGCCACTCGGTTCAAATTTCTTTACTATAAAAAAAATCCACACCTGACTTGGTGCGGATTCAAAAAAATCATAGCCAACTCCCGGACTTGAACCGAGTACCTACGCGTTACGAGTGCGTTGCTCTACCAGGTGAGCTAAGTTGGCGATTATTTGTTATTGTTGTTCAAGGCTCGGTCGCCCATTGAGCTGCGGGTGTCCACAATTCTCTGCATATCAGAGATGTTTGCGACAACAATGCAGTCATTATACACTTCTATCTTACGTTTTTCAACAAATCTGTTGATTTCGTCTCTTGTTATTTCCGCAGAAAGTCCTGCCCAATGCGCAATATCGCCCACGTTCACATGGAATTTTCGGGAACGGTCATTAGGATTAGTCGGAGGATTCATTTCATCAAGCAAAATAAAAACATCCGCAATTCTTGCCTGCAAATCTTTAATCACAAGAATCTTAAAACGCCGCCTCTGGTCATAGATTCGCTTGCAGAACAACTTTAAGAGGTTTATTGCAAGAACAGAATTGCCTGTAACAATCGACTCAAAATTTTCCTTGCTGAATTCAAGGCATTTTACAGACGTTTTTGCCATGCAGGTTGCCGAACGCGGAGAATTATCAAGAATCGCCATTTCTCCAAAAAATTCACCCGGCTTTAGAATATCAAGATTTTTTTCAGTTCCATTCACATATTTCATCAGCTGAACAGAACCTCGCTGAATCAGATAAAAAGTATCTCCCGGCTCAAATTCAGAAATAATAACCTGTCCCGGCGCAAATTTTTTTGCAAACCGTTCAAAAGCAGGAAGCTCAAACTGCCTAAGCGCGCCAAGACCGTCATCAAGCGGCAGCTCAAACTTTGGCATTCCACGTTTTTCAAGTAAAACTTTACATTCAGAAAGAAGTTTCTTTACCTGCTCAACATTCGAAGACTGCGGAAAACGCTTTAAATATTTCAGACATACATCATTGCATGAAACAAATTCCTCATCCTCAAAAAAACTTTTTGCAACAGCAAGCATTCCAGTCTGCGGACTTTCCGGATTTGCATCAAGAATCTGCTCAATCCTTTTATGGATTTGCCTTAACTGCGCAGAAAAAACGCGCAGCATTTTCATAATAATCTGTTTGTTGCCGCTAAAATTCTTTTCAAATTCTGGAACGGTAAGCGCAATAACCTGACTATCCAAAAGAACAGTCGCTGTTTCTTCACGCGGAAAACGTCCCAACGCTGATTTTACACCAAAAAATTCACCCGGCTTAACCTGGTTTGTAACCGTCACTTTTGTTTCAGGATCAATGCTGGTAAGAATTATAGTTCCACTCTGAAGAATATAAATTTTATCATCCTTGTCATCTTCAAAGTAAATAATTGAACCTTTTGAAAAATTTACTAATTTTGGCATACGCGCTCCAAAACAGATAATTTCTCAAATTATATCATAACAAAGTGTTTTGTGCTATGCTCAATTTATGATTGATTTACACACTCACACAACCGCCTCGGACGGACAGTATTCACCAAAAGAACTTGTTTATAAAGTCGCAGAAAAAAATATGTCTGTCCTTGCAATTACCGACCACGACACAATAGCAGGATTAAAAGAAGGCGCAGAGGCATGTAAAGAAAAAGGAATAACTTTTGTTCCCGGAATTGAAATTAACATACAGCGACCAAACTGTGAATTTCATCTTTTGGGGCTAGGATTGAATCTTAACGGAATTTCCGGAAGCCTGGACAAAATAATAGAAAATCTGATAAAAACCCGCCACGAGCGCAACGAATTCATTGTCTCAAAAATGCGCGACCTTGGAATAGAGACAACTGTTGAGGCAATACAGGCGGAATTTCCAAATCAAGTTTTAGGAAGACCCCATTTTGCAAGCTGGCTGGCAAACCACAAATATGTAAAAAACCGGCAGACCGCGTTCGATAAATTTCTGGCACGCGGCAGACCTTGGTACGCGGAAAGAGTCGGCGCAGACCTTGATGAATCCGTAAAAGCGATTTATGAATCCGGCGGAGTCCCGGTAATTGCCCATCCGCTTTCTCTTTATCTTTCATGGTCAAAGATTGAGCCGGTTTTAGCAGATTTTTTTGAACGCGGTGTAAAAGGAATGGAATGTTTTCATCCGGGAGCAAGAGTTACAGAATGTCTGCGACTTCAGGAAATTGCCAGAAAAATAGGATTTTTTGTTACCGCCGGAAGCGATTTTCACGGTGAAAAAGTCCGCGCAGACCGCCGCCCCGGACGCACTTGCGGAGAAAAAATCATTGAAGACAAATATTATTTTGAAGAATTAAAACCATTTCTGGAAAAACTGCACGAATCAAAATAGAAAAAAAATAAAAAAAAATTTTGTGATTCATTTCAGAATCTGCAAAAAAACGACTATGAATTTAAGGACACTAAAAATTCAAAAGTCAATAAAGAAGGTTTTTTATGCAGATTTATTCATTTTCACCATTCGGATACGAAGGTTCGCTTGTAACCGTAGAAGTTGATTTACGCCGGGGAATTCCAGCCATCGATCTGGTGGGACTTGCCGACGGCGCGGTAAAGGAAGCCCGGGAACGAATGCAGGCCGCAATCAGAAATTCCGGGTTTGATTTTCCTCCGGAAAGAATTCTTATCAGTCTTTCTCCGGCAGACTTAAAAAAAGAAGGCGCGGGTTTTGACCTGCCGATTGCCCTTGCGGTTCTTGGCGCAAAGCAGGAAACTTCCGAAACAGAAAACTCCACCGGCGACAGCGCACCAATCCTGATTATGGGCGAACTTGAATTAAGCGGAAAAGTCCGTCCTGTCCGAGGAGTCCATGCGGCGGCCTCAACAGCGGCGAGCGGCGGAATCATGCGGTGTATCGTTCCATCCGCAAACGCAAACGAAGCGCGCGAAGTTCCCGGAATGAAAGTTTTTGGAGCAGACACCCTTGAGGAAGCCTTTGCGGCGCTTGCAAATCCAGAAGTTTTTACAAAAAGAAAATCAAACGCCACCAGCAAGGAGCTCGAAATTCCAGAAAATTGCGAAATTGAGGATGGAGTAATTTTTCAGAAAATCAGCCCGGAACTAGAATTTGCAAACATAAACGGCCAGCACAAATTAATCCGCGCATTACAGATTGCAGCCGCCGGCGGACACAACCTGATTGCAATCGGCGCTCCCGGATGCGGAAAAACGCTCTGCCTTCAAAAATTTCCTGCCCTTTTACCATCGCTTACCGCAGAAGAAGCACAGCCGGTAACAAGAATTTTGTCGCTTGCAGGACTTCTTTCCCCAAAGCAGTCGCTTGTTCAGATTCCACCATTCAGAATGCCGCACCAGACAGCAACAATAGAAGGAATCTGCGGTGGCGGACCTTTGTGCCGTCCGGGAGAAATTTCCCTGGCGCACAACGGAGTCTTATTTTTAGACGAGGCGGCAGAATTCCGCACAAGCGTTCTTCAAATGCTTCGCGTTCCGTTGGAATCTGGAAAAATAACAATTTCCCGGGCCGGCCGTTCAACAGTTTTTCCAGCGGCGTTTCAGTTATTGATGGCAACAAATCCTTGCCCATGCGGAAATTTCGGTTCAGAAACAAAACTTTGCCTCTGCAGTATGCGTTCTGTAGAAATGTACTGGAAGAAAATTTCCGCTCCTCTTATGGACCGTGTTGATATACGTGTTTCTGTAACAAACGAAATTGAGTCAAAATCCGAAAATCAGGCTGATTCAAAACGGTTTTCAACAGAATTTCTACGTCATGAAATTGCAAAAGCGGTTCTGGCTCAACGAAAACGTCAAGGCAAAAAAAACGCGCAACTAACGCCATCGGAAATAATTGAATTCTGCAAAATCGACCCCGAAACTCAAGAAATTTTAAACAAATCCGCAGAAAAATTCAGTTTTTCCCCAAGGGCAATCGCCAGCTGCCTAAAACTTGCAAGAACAATCGCCGACATGAGCGGCTCCCGGACAATCGCGGCTTCCCACATAAAGGAAGCGGTTGAGCTAAGAAAACCGTTCAACAATTTTCTTGAAACAGAATGAAAATAGCAGGGCGAATGTCGAGTTTTGTTGATTTAGTATAAAAATTGAATCTGCTACCAGAAAAAGCGCGTCAATTCGCCAGATAGCAAAGCTATCTTATGCGGAATCTTGAAAAATTTGCGTTTTAAAATAAAAAAGGTCTCGCACAAAACAAGACCTTATACCGGAGAAGAGACTTGAACTCTTACGCCATCGCTGACAAAAGATTTTGAGTCTTTCGTGTCTACCATTCCACCACTCCGGCAAGTGGATTCATACTATCAGATTTGAAACTCTTTTTCAAGTGCAAATGCTTTGATATAATTTTTTTTAGGGAAACTTTATGGATGATATTACAAAATGCGCGGAAGAAATTCTAAAAAAGATATTTGGCTACGACTCGTTCCGTCCTCTTCAACTTGAAATAATAAAAAATCTTCTTGCCGGAAAGGACACCCTTGCAATCATGCCAACCGGCGGCGGAAAATCCTTATGCTACCAGATTCCCGCGCTGATTTTCAAAGGAATCACAATCGTTGTTTCTCCACTGATTTCACTCATGCAGGACCAAGTTTCAGCCTTAAAGGAAAATGGAGTTCCTGCTGAATACCTGAACAGCTCCCTTGAATTTTCAGAATATCTGGAAACAGTAAGAAAACTGAAAAACGGTGAAATAAAACTCGTTTACGTTTCCCCGGAAGGTCTCGCCTCCGACAAGATGATGGATATTTTCCACGAATGTTCAATTCCAATCAGCTGCATAACAATTGATGAGGCGCATTGCGTCAGCGAATGGGGACACGACTTCCGCCCTGATTATCTTTCAATCTCCAATGTAAGGCGTCACTTTCCGGACGCGGTTTGCCTTGCCCTTACAGCCACGGCGACGGCTTCTGTTCAACAGGACATCATAAAAAATCTTAGGCTCTGCAATCCAACTCTTTTTACCGCGAGTTTTAACCGGAAAAATATTTTTCTAGAAGTAAAACCCAAAAAAAACGCGTTCTCACAAGTTATAGAATGTATCGAAAAGCACAAAGACGAAAGCGGAATAATTTACTGCTTTTCAAGAAAATCCGTTGATGAGCTTACACAAAAACTTCAGGACGAAGGCTATTCTGTCTTAAATTATCATGCGGGTCTTACAGACAACCAGCGCACAGAAAACCAGAATCTTTTCATAAAGGACAAAGTCCGGATTATCGTTGCAACAATCGCTTTTGGAATGGGAATCAACAAACCGAATGTCCGTTTTGTAATCCATTACGATATGCCAAAATCACTGGAGGAATATTACCAGGAAATTGGCCGCGCGGGCAGAGATGGACTAGAATCTCACGCATTGCTTTTATTCAGCCCGGCGGACATCCATAAAATCAGATTTTTCTTTAACGAAGCCGCAGATCCGGAAAAATCAGAAAAACTTCTGCAAGGAATGATAAATTACGCAAAGGCAAGAACCTGCAGAAGACGCGCTTTGCTTGCATATTTCGGCGAAGACTTTTCCGGCGCAGACACTTCTCCAGATGAATGTTGCGACATTTGCGCGGCCGGCCCTGTCGGTCTTACAGATGTTACAATTCCAGCCCAAAAACTTATGTGCTGCATCTTCCGCCTAAAGCAACGCTTTGGAGCAACCTACGTTATTGACGTTCTTCTTGGCTCAAAACAAAGGCGAATCCTTGAAAATCACCACAACGAGCTTTCAACCTGGGGAATTGGAAAAGAACTTGAAAAATCAGACTGGTTCGAGCTTATAGATTTGCTTATCGAAACTGGATATATCTTAAAAATCGGAGAATACAATGTCCTTGCGGTTTCAAAAATGGGCGCGCTGGCTTTAACAAACAGAACGCAGATAAAACTTCCTGTCCAGCTAAATTTCAAGCATCTTATCAACGCTCCAAAACCAAAACCGTCGTTCGTGCTTCACAAAAAGAATGAATTCCTGAAAAATCTTTCAGAAAAAGACACGGAACTTTACAACACAATAAAACAATGGAGAAATTCCGCCGCGGAAAAAGAAAATATCGCGCCATACATGATTTTTGGCGACAAGACAATTGAAGAGCTTGTAGAAAAAAAGCCTCAAAACGAAAAAGAACTTCTTTCTGTATTTGGAATCGGAACTGTAAAAGCCGAAAAAATCGGAAGTCAAGTTCTAAGAATAATAAAAAATCACGCCTAAAAAAAATGCCACCAGCTTCCCGGCGGCTATATGTAAACGGGCTGCGGCTTTGCCATGACCAACCCGAAAAAAAAGGACTGCCTTTTGAGCAATCCTTTTAAGGTGTGGATTGGAGTTGAACCAACCAATGACGGTTTTGCAGACCGATCCCTTACCGCTTGGGTACCACACCAGATGTTTTTCAATGCTATCACAAAACCAAAAGTTTGTCTAGCAAGAAATTCCCGGATTTCGCCTTAAAATCTCGTTTTGAATGGATTTTCTTTCCTCTTCTGAAGAAAAAATAAACTGTTCGGAAT
>CAVGBY010000066.1:8177-11285 GCA_963627355.1 uncultured Prevotella sp.
ACCGCAAGAATTTGCCCAAAAGGAAAAAAGCGTCCGTTTCCAACAAGTCCATTTTCATACAAACCGCAAAATCTGTTCATAAAAATTTCATTCAGGCTCATCGCGCAGCCAAGAACGGCAACAAGACAAACAATAATATCTGTAAAAATCCCTAAATCCCTAAGCCAAACCATAAAAATCAGAAGCGCAGAAAAAATCATTATAAGAACCTGCAGAAAAATCCTCTTTTTTTTAACCGAAATTATTTTTTTCCCGGAGTTTTTTAGCGCAACCTTTATTTTTATCGGCACAAAAATAAAATTCAAAAAATACAGCGCGGCGCAAATAATCACTGAAATCAAACGAAAATCATTAGAATTCACAAATTTCTCCAAATCTTCAAGAATTTAAAAGCCAAAAATTCAACGCTTTTTTTGCAGATTCAAACGCAAGCGGAAGTTTTTCAATATCTTCTTTTGTGGTGATTTTTTTTGACACAAATCCAGAAACCTCAGAATCCTGTCCGTGCAATTTTTTAAGCAATTCAGAGATATTTCCGGCTCCGGCTGGAACTGAAGCCTCAAAAAACAAGTCGCAAGTCTTGTACGCAATATTTTTATACAAATAATCGTTTGGAAAACTACAAAGATATTTTACTTTTTCAGGCTGAACTCCAGTTTCCTCAAGACACTCCCGAACAACCGCATTTTCCGCAGTTTCATTCTGGTCAACAAAACCTCCAGGCAATGCAAAAAATCCTTTTCTTGGCTCTTTTGCCCGAATTTCAAAAAGAACATTTTTTTCGCTGTCAGAAATAATCGCTCCAACCGCACTTGCGACATTGTTGTACAAGTCAAAGCCGCAGTCAACGCAAAACCATTTTTTGTTTTCCAGATATTCAATGTTTTTTCCGCCACATTCCGGACAAAAATTAAATTTATTTCCAATCATTTAAAACCCCTTGCGGTAAGCGCATACGACAAAGATTCCGCCCTTTTTAATGACTGAACAATCAGCGGCGCAATCAAAGGAATAATCGCACGGACGTTTCCAAAAAAACCTTTTGACCTACCAAGTCCGCCACGAACAAGCTGAGTTTTTACAATACACGCCGCCTCATCCAAAAGCAACGGAAGAAAACGGAAAATTATTTCAATTGTAACAAGAATATATTTTGTCGGAACACGAAAAAAACTCAAAGGCGCAAGCAAAGCAGAAACCCCCGCCACAAGCTGAATCTCGTCTATTGAATGAACAAATCCACAAATCAGACACAATGCACATTCAGTCCTAAGCAAAACCTTTACGCAATTTTGAATTTTAGAGGGCGTAACCGTAAAAAAACGAAAATCACAATAACGAATTTCTGCAGGAAGAGCCGGGGCAAAAACCATTTGAAACAGGCAGAAAAACAAAAGTAGAGGGATGATTTTTATAACCGCTGAAAAGAGTTTTTTTGCCGGATATTTTGCAAGAAGAGCGTAAACAATTCCAATCAAAAGAAAAATTCCGCAGGCAGCAAGAGGACGCACAACAAGCGCTGAACAGAAAAGTCCAAGGAACAAAATACATTTCAGAACAGGCGGAATTTTTTCAAAAACACCAGCACTCTTTTTCTCTTCCTCAAAACTGAATTTCTGGATTCTTTCCAAAACCGACAGGGCGGGAATCCGCTGCATTTCCGGCAATCCAGAATCACTTAATTTTTCCGCCTCAAAAACATTTTCCGCAGAAAGATTTATCACGCGGTCAGCAAAAGCCGCCTCATCACGCTGATGTGTACTGAAAAGCACAGTTTTTCCCTGCAAGGAAAGCTCCTTCATCAGATTCATGACCTTTCCGCGGGATTCGCCGTCCAACGCAGCCGTAGGCTCATCAAACAAAATAATATCAGCATCCAACGCAACAATGCCGGCAACCGCAAGCCGTTTTTTTTCACCGCCGGAAAGACAAAAAATCTGACGGTTAGCGTATTTTTCAAAATCAAGGTTGCATTGGTTCATTGATTTTTTTACAAGTTCCTTCAACGCTTTTCCGTGGATTCCCCTGTTCCGCGGACCGAACGCAACATCATCCGCCGCAAAATTTTCAAAAAGCGCGGAGTTGCTGTTCTGCTGGGCAATCACCGGACGTTCAACACAGCAGATTTTTCCAGAATCAGCCGTTCTTAAGCCGGAAAGAATTTCTAAGAGCGTGGTTTTTCCACAGCCGGAAGGACCAATCAGCGCAGTCAAAGAGCCTTTGTACAAATCGAACGAAACATCCGTTAAAAGCGGAAGATTTTTTTTGTAAGAAAAATTTACATCCCGGACCGAAAGAACAACATCCTTTCCTTTTGAATCCCATGAAACAGAATGAGCCGGAAGTTTTTTTCCGGCAAGTTTTTCAACCAATTTTTTATCCGCAAGAAAATCCTCGGAAGTTCCAGTCCAGGAAATTTTTCCGTCACACATAAAAATAACATCGCGGGCGTGGCAAACCGCCTCCAAATCGTGGCTTATGTGAAGAACCGTAACACCCTTGTTATTAACCGAATCTATAAAACTGTAAATTTCATCATGGGATTTTGGATCCAGCATTGAAAAAGCCTCGTCCAGCACAAGAATATCCGAATCCATCGCAAGAATTCCGCTCAAAGCGACTTTCTGGGTCTGCCCCAAAGAAAGATTCATTGTCTTCTGGTTTGCAAAATCCAACATTCCGGCCGCGCTCAAACTTTCAATCGCGTTCAGCTCAACTTCCGCCTTTGAAAAACCAAGATTTTTAGGGCCAAATTCTGTATCGTGAAAAACAACTCCGCAAATAATCTGGTCTTTTGGAGACTGAAAGATAATTCCGACCCTAAGATTTTCTTCTATTTTTACTGTTCCGTTCTGCGGCTCAAAAAGACCGGCAATAATTTTGGCAACAGTGCTTTTTCCGCTTCCGTTTTTACCTGCCAAAACCGTATACGAACCGTGTTTCAACTCAAAACTGACGTTATTAACCGCAGCCTTTTCAGCATTTTCATAAGAGAAAAATAAATTGTTCACTTGAACCGCGGGCATCTCGTTATCCTCGATTTATTTCTATCTTGTGGAAAAGATGTGGATAACTTTTTGTCAATAGAGTTTTCATTAAAAATTATAT
>CAVGBY010000067.1:0-11168 GCA_963627355.1 uncultured Prevotella sp.
CCTGGATTCAGAAAAGGTCACGTACCGGCAAACATTCTTGAACGCAAGTATGGCGAAGGAATCAAGGCTGATGCTCTAAGCGAAATCATCGACAAATCTCTTAATGAAATCTTTGGAAAAGAAACAGAAAACCGTCCGCTTCCTTACCAGCAGCCAGTTATGGAGAAAGTTCCGGAGATGGATGTTTCTAAGGATCTTACATACTCTGTAACCTATGACGTTTTCCCTAAAGTTGAGGTAAAGAATTTCAGTGGAATCACTATCAAAGAGCCACAGGTTACAATTTCTGACAAAGACCTTGAAAATGAACTCAAGGCAATCCAGGAACGAAATGCTGTTATAATTGACAAAAAAGCAGATGAAGCCGCAGAAAAGGACAATATCGTTACCGTTGACTACGAGGAAGAAAACGGCGAAAAACGAAATGGCTATGTATTCACAATCGGTTCCGGAGAAGATGCCTATGGCATTGATGACCAGGTTATCGGCATGAAGAAAGATGAGTCAAAGGAATTTGAAAAAGACTCAAAGAAAATCAAGGTGACTGTAAAAAACATAAAAGTCCGCAATCTTCCTGCCCTTGACGACGACCTTGCGCAGGATGTAAGCGAAAAATTCAAGACACTTGATGACTTGAAAAAAGATATTTCACGCAATATGGAAGTTGCAAAAAACAGAAAACTTTCAGAGCTTAAGTCTCAGTCTTTGCTTGAGCAGCTTGTTGAAAAAAATCCGTTTGACATTCCAGCCTCAATGCTTACCGCAGAACTCGAAGGACGCTGGGGCATGATGGCTCAGCAGTTCCAGACAACACCGGAACAGCTTGAAAAACTGGTTGTTTCATCGGGACAGACAAAAGAAGCAATGCTCAAAGAATGGACTGGTGACAGCGAGAAAATGCTCAAAAGCAGAATCATTGTTGATTCACTTATAAAGGCTAAAAATATTTCTGTTACTCCTGAGGAAATCGAAGCGCAGTACAAGAAGATAGCAGAAGAAGGCGGAATGGATGTTGAGGAAGTAAAAAAACATTATTCAGATCCACGCTCAAAAGAATGGCTTATCGATGACACTAAAGAACAGAAACTTTACAGCGAGCTTTACAACGAAGTCAAAGTTTCAAAAGGTGACAAGACATCTTTTTCTGACTTGTTCGCAATAAAATAAGATTATTTCAGCCTATAAAGAGGAATGTACTTTCCGTACATTCCTTTTTTTTGACTTACAGACAAAATATCGCTATATTTAAAGCATAGTGAAAAAACTTACAGTTTTTCAAGCATCCATTAAAATGAAAGGATTAAAAATGAACGAACAGATGAATACTTTAGTTCCATACGTTGTTGAACGCAGCGGTAACGGTGAAAGATCCTATGATATTTTCTCGCGGCTTTTAAAAGAACGCATTATTTTTATTGATGGCGAAATAAACGATGCCACAGCTGACCTTGTTGTCGCGCAGATTCTTTTCCTTGAGTCAGAGAATTCTGAAAAGGACATAAGCATCTACATCAACTCTCCAGGTGGCTCTGTAACTGCCGGACTTGCAATTTATGACACGATGCAATACGTAAAATGTCCGATTCAGACAATTTGCCTAGGACAGGCGGCAAGCATGGGCGCATTTCTTCTTGCCGGTGGAACAAAAGGCAAACGTTACACTCTTCCGTCTGCTCGGGTAATGATCCATCAGCCTTGGGGCGGCGTGGAAGGACAGGAATCAGACATCGCGATTCATGCCAAAGAAATTTTAAGGCTAAAGAAACTTACAATCGAGCATTTTGCAGAACAGACTGGAAAATCTTTCGATGAAGTTGCAAAAGATATGGAAAGAGATTTCTTTATGAATGCAGAAGAAGCCCTTGCATACGGAATTGTTGACAAAGTTATGGAAAAGAGGAAAAAGTAATGAAACTATTTGGAAGTGACTCTCGCTACTGCACGTTCTGCGGAAAGCCAGAAGACAAATCAAGGCATCTTGTAACAGCACCATCAGGAAACATATACATCTGCGACCACTGCGTTACTGTTTGCCAGGATATTTTACGCCGGGAAGAAAATTCGGGTTCACCTATAGATCTTACAGAAGTTCCTACTCCAAGAGAATTCAAGGAATATCTTGACCAGTATGTAGTCGGACAGGATGATGCAAAAAAAGTTCTTTCAGTTGCGGTTTACAACCACTATAAAAGAATGTCAGTTCCAGAATTAGAACGGAAAACCAGCGATGTAAGGATTGAAAAATCGAACATTCTTTTGATTGGACCGACCGGCTCCGGAAAAACACTTCTTGCAAAGACTCTAGCGGAAAAACTCAGAGTTCCGTTTGCGATTGCGGATGCAACTACCCTCACAGAAGCCGGCTATGTTGGCGAGGATGTTGAGAATGTTCTTTTAAAGCTTATAAATGCCGCAGACGGTGATGTTGCGGCGGCAGAACGTGGAATCATCTTTATTGATGAGATTGATAAAATCGCAAGAAAAAGCGAGAACACTTCAATTACGCGCGATGTTTCCGGGGAAGGTGTACAACAGGCGCTTTTAAAGATTATCGAGGGAACAACAGCAAGCGTTCCACCGCAGGGCGGAAGGAAACATCCAAACCAGGAGATGATTCAGATTGACACAACAAATATTCTTTTCATTCTTGGCGGAGCATTTGTTGGTCTTGACAAAATCATTGAGCAGAGAACTGCTGAACACTCAATGGGATTCGGCTCTAACGTCGGTGAACTTACACCTGAGCAGAAACGTGAGCTTTTAAGCCTCTGCACTCCAGACGACCTTGTAAAATTCGGAATTATTCCAGAACTTATCGGCCGTATGCCTATGACAGTAGCATTAAAGGAACTTACAAAAGATGACCTTGTAAATATCCTTACAGAGCCAAAAAATGCGATAACAAAACAGTTCAAGGCTTCTTTTGCGATGGATGACATGGACATTGACTTTACACAGGATGCGATTGAAGCCATTGCTGATGAGGCGATACGCCAGAAAACCGGTGCCCGTGGGCTGCGTTCTATTGTTGAAAAGTGCCTTACCAACACGATGTACGAAGTTCCAAGCATAAAAGGACATAAAATCCTTAACATAACAAAAGAAATCATTGAATCTGACGGGAAATACGATTTGATGAAGTTCCTAAAAGTCGAGCAGGCCGAACAGAAAAAACTGGACGCCTAACATAGAAAAATGTGGTCATTAAGACGATAAGCCTGAATGACCACATTTTTTTTATTCTATATTTTCAAGTCTACAAGATTTTTTGCAATTTCAACAGTTTTAAAGATTGTGTTTTCCCAGTTAAATTTTGCAGACCATTCAAGTCCACGTCGGACAAGATTTTCACGGAGTTTCTTGTCTGTAGCAAGTTTTTCCAGCGTGCAGGCAATATCAACAATATTATCAGAATCAAAATAAACCGCCGCTTCTCCGCCAATCTCAGGAAGCGCGCACGCATTTGAACAGCCAACAGGAATTCCAGTCGCCATTGCCTCCAGAACCGGAAGCCCCACTCCTTCGCACACAGAAGGAAAAATCAGCGCCTCTGCCCCCGCATACAACTGAGGAAAACTTTCATGCGGAAAATATCCTGTAAGGAAAATATCAGAGGCAAACTCAGAGTTAAACGCCTCCTTATGAACCTCAGAGGAATAAGCATCATCACTACCGGCAAGGACAAGTCTGTGAGGAAGCCCTGTATTCTTTTTAAAAAGAGAAAACGCCTTTATAAGCTCAACGTGTTTTTTTTCCGCGCCAGAAAGCCTTGAGCCGTAAATAAAATATGGCTTTTTTATGGCAAAAGGTTTTATATCAACAACATCATCTGTAACATCAATCTGCGGATAAAAGAGTTTATGGTCGATACCGTTGTAGACAACCTCAATTTTTGATTTTTCAATTCCGTGGGAAACCAGATCATCGCGGATATAGCAACTTGCGGCAATAATCTTCTGCACTTTTAACAGCCCGCGTTTTATCTGAAGTTTCTGGATCCAGTCTTTTTTTCCTTCGACCAGGCCAGAAAGAACTGTGTTAACGACCGCAATTCCCGGAGTCTTAAAACTGACCGGAAGAACTTTTTCCGGCGCCTCATAGAAAACAACATCATATTTTCTTGAAGAGACAAATTTTCCAGAATTTGTAAAATGCCAAAAACGCTCCGCGCTCAGACTTTCGCCAACAGAAACGGCTTCAAAAGGAATATCTTTTCCTGAATTATATGTAAATCGGTCAAGTTCAGGACCAAAAAGTTCAAAATCAATTCCTTCAATTTTAGGAAGATTTGCAATGAACGAAAGAAGATATGTTCCCAAACCAGACCTTGCATGATCACAACCAAAGGTGTCTATACCAATCTTCATAATTTTTGATTATAGCACAAAAAACTCTTATATGCTATATTTTACCTATGACTGAAAATGTATTTAATCTGATTCCGCAAAACCTTACAGAAAAACTGAATTCCATGAATATAACTGAACCAACAAAAGTCCAGCAAAAAGTAATTCCAATCTTAATGGAAAGAAAAAATCTTGTATTTCAGTCTGAAACCGGAACAGGTAAAACTTTCGCGTATCTTTTGCCGCTTATAAAAAAACTTCAGGAAGAAGCGGAAACCGAAAATAAAAATGAAAAACACGTAAAAATAATAATCTGCGCCCCGACTTTTGAGCTTTCATCACAGATAAAAATGGCGGTTCAAAGCATTTCTTCAATAAAAACCGCTCTTTTTATAGGCGGCTCGCCGATTAAACGGCAGACAGAAGCCTTAAAGGAAAAACCGGAAATTGTGATTGGAACTCCTGCGCGGCTGGTGGAACTTATCCGGCTGAAGAAACTAAAGACTCAATATGTGAATGCGCTTGTCTTTGACGAGGCGGACCGGCTTGTAAAAAAGGAACTTGTCCAGGAATCCGCGGAATTAAAAAAACTCGTTCCCCAGACTGCGCAGATAATTGCCTGTACTGCGACAATTGACAGCGGAACAAAAAAATTCTTTTCCGGCACAGAGATTGAAATTCTTCCAAAAGAGGACGTGCTTGCAAAAAATATCACGCATTGGGCAATCTATGCGGAAACAAGGGATAAAATTGACACGTTAAGAAAATTTCTTGCGGCAGAAAATCCTGAAAAAGCTCTTATATTTTCAAGCCGTGCGGATCAGGTTGAAAATATCTATTCAAAACTTAGATATAAAAAAGTTGAATGTGCCTGCCTTTACGCAAAAGCTGACAAGCAGGCAAGAAAAGCCGCAATTGACAGATTCCGGAGCGGAAAAGAACATATTCTTATCACAAGTGACCTTGGAGCGCGCGGGCTTGACATAAGCGGAATTTCACACGTAATCCAGATGGACTTGCCTTCTGACCCAGATTTTTTTATTCACCGCGCAGGACGTACTGCAAGGGCAGGAAAAAAAGGAATCAATGTTGTAATTGGCGATGAATATGAGATGAATGCATTTGCCGCGCTTGAAAAAAAACTTGGAATAAAAGTTTTTCCAAAAGAAATAAGAGAAGGAAAAGTTCAGGCACCGGTTATTTAAGGAAGCCCCATAAAATTGCAATTTTAATGCACAACAAACGAATAAGAAAAATAACCTTGCCCGTTTTTTTCAAGAAGCCCCTTAAAGTCTTCTGAAAGAGTAAAAACTGCGGCGATTTTTTCGTTTACTTCAAATGGTGAGGTTGTGAACATACTGCTCTGTAATTTTGCGCCATTTTCAAAAAGAACGGATTTTCCTTCCGCAAGGGTAAGACAGCCAAAACCGCATAATGAGGCAAGTTCTTTTGTCATCGGAACAGATTTTTGCACACACTGCTCTTCGAGCTCGAGTTCAGCCGAATCAACAGTTTTCTTGATATGGATATTTTTTTTCTTATTTTCCGCGGCAATTTGTTCAATTTTTTTTGTTTTCTCTGCGGAAATAAATGCGTTTTCTATATTAAATTCTTCCAGACCGGAAAAACCAGCCGCATCTTCCAGACGGAAATTTCCGACTTTAGTGCGCAAAAGTCCAATAAGATGCCCCGCGCTGCCACAGGCGTTTGCAATATCCCTTGCAAGAGACCGGATGTACGTTCCCTTTGAAACCGAAAATTCAATGCAGCAGGCAAGAACACGCTTTTCATCATTTTCCAAGGAAGAATCAAGCAAAATCTCCTTGATTTCTGCAGAAAAAACCTGAACCGGGCGGAATGGAATTTCCGCAGCTTTTCCGCTCCGCGCCAAATCGCTTGCACGTTTTCCGTCTATATGGATTGCGCTGAAACTTGGCGGCTGCTGCAGTATTTTTCCAGTATACTTTTTTACAGCCAGCTCAAGGTCTTTTTGGGTTGGAAGTTCAGCCCGACGCACAACATTTCCTGTACATTCGAGCGTATCAGTTTCCTCTCCAAATTTTATTACAGCTTTGTATGTTTTGCTGAATTCGGTTATTCTTCCTGCAAGCCGGGTCAACGAGCCAACGCACACAACAAGAAGCCCGGCAGCAAAACTGTCAAGCGTTCCTGTGTGTCCAACTTTAGAAGTGTTAAAAGCGTGTTTTACGGTAAAAAGGCTCGAAAAACTTGTAAGCCCCGGCTTTTTAGCAAGAAGAACAATTCTATTCTGATTCATCAGGATTCAAATTTTCCCTTGCTTTTGATTCCGCTTCCAGTTCATTCAGTTTTTGAACCATGTGGAAACCTTCTTTCATGCCAGAGTCAACAATAAAAGTTAGTTTAGGGAATTTCCGGATCCGCATTTTTTTTGCAATTGATGACTGAATGAATCCTGCCGCATTATTTAATCCTGCGACACCATTTTCAAGCATATCATCGCTTGCAAAACTTGAAACATAAACTTTTGCGTAACTTAAATCCTGGCTTACTTCAACACGGTTCACGGAAAGGAATGGAGCAACATCCATCCGGGCTTCTTTCAAGCCTTTTTTTCCGATTACGCGCGGATCTCTTATTTCCCCCTGAAGAATCAGCCTGGAAATTTCTTCCCTAAGCTGGGCGTTCAGCCGCTCCATTCGATACTGACCCATTATTCAGCAGCTCCTTTTTCAGCATCACCAGGAAACTGAGTTCCGTTGTCTTTTGGCTTACCGGCTTTTTTTGCTTTACCGGCTGCCTTTTCAGCGGCAAGAACCTCTGCATCATGATTTTTTTCGGCTTCAGCGGCAGCCATAGCTTTTTCGGCAGCCTCCTTGGCTTTCTTTTCATTTTCTGCACGGTCATCATGAAGCTCGTCACCAAGTTTTCGCGCAACTTCAATGTACTCAAACACTTCCATTGTGTCTCCAACCTGAATGTCCTGCCAATTTTCAAGGCTCAAACCACATTCAAATCCTGTTGAAACTTCTTTCGCATCATCCTTGAAACGTTTAAGGGAAGCAATTTTTCCTGTATATTTAACAATTCCATCGCGAACAAGGTGAACCATAGAATTTCTTCTTACAACACCGTCAATTACATAACATCCGGCAATTGTACCAACTTTAGGAACCTTGAATGTATTTCTAACCTCAGCATTACCGATAACCTGCTCTTTTGTATCCGGAGCAAGCATACCTTCCATAGCGGCCTGAATTTCTTCAACGCACTTGTAGATAATGCTGTATTTTCTGATGTCAACTTTTTCCGCATCAGCCAATGCCTTAGCTTTTGGCGTAGGACGAACGTTAAAGCCGATGATGATTGCGTTTGAATCCGCCGCGGCAAGAGTAACATCCGACTCATTGATAGCGCCGGCAGAACTGTGGATTACAACAAGACGAATATCTTTTGTTGAAAGTTTTTCCAGGGAAGCTTTAAGCGCCTCCGCAGAACCCTGAAGGTCAGCCTTGATGATAACCTTGAATTCCTTGACTTCGCTTGCGGCAATATCGCTGTAAAGTGACTCGAGAGTTGTTTTCTTGACAGCTTTTGCCGCCTCAAAACGCTTTAATTCCTGTCGCTTTGTAGAAATTGCGCGCGCTTCCTTGTCATCCTCTGTAACCTGGAAAGGATCACCCGCGTTCGGCATTTCTTCCATACCAAGAACTTCAACCGGTGTAGAAGGCTCTGCCTCCTGAATTCTGTGTCCACGGTCATCAAACATCGCACGAACACGGCCAGAATAAATTCCTGCAACAAACGGATCGCCCTGTTTTAATGTACCACGCTGAATAATTACAGAAGAAACAACACCGCGTCCCTGATCAATACGGGATTCAAGAATTTTTCCTTCCGCACGGCAGTCGTAAGTGGCCTTAAGCTCAAGCATTTCAGCCTGAAGAAGAATCGCGTCAAGCAAATCATCAATACCAAGTTTCTGTTTTGCGGAAATATTTACGTACTGAGTGTCTCCGCCCCACTCCTCCGGAGTAAGCCCCTGCTCAGAAAGCTGTGTTTTTACCCTATCCGGATTAGCCTCCGGCTTATCAATCTTGTTTACAGCAACGATGATTGGAACCTTAGCATCTTTTGCATGCGCAATAGCTTCCAAAGTCTGCGGCATAACGCCGTCATCAGCCGCAACAACAAGAACTACAATATCTGTAACCTGGGCACCGCGGGCACGCATCATTGTAAACGCCTCATGTCCCGGAGTATCAAGGAACGTGATTTTTCCTTTTGGAGTTGAAACAGAATAAGCTCCAATTGACTGGGTAATTCCTCCTGCCTCGCCTTCTGCAACATGGGCATTACGGATTGCATCAAGAGTTTTTGTCTTACCATGGTCAACGTGTCCCATTACAGTAACAATCGGAGGACGAGCCTTCATATTCTCTGCAATATCCTCATCGCCCTTGATTACAGTTTCATCGTACAAAGAAACAACCTTAACCTCGCAGCCATATTCACCGCACAAAAGTTCCGCCGTATCTTTATCGATTGACTCGTTGATTGTAACCATCTGACCATAAGTTGAAAAAAGTTTTCCGATAATCTCAGAAGCCTTAAGATTCATCTTTTTTGCAAGGTCAGAAATTGAAACTGTTTCCATGATTTCAATTGATTTTGGAACAACTGAAGCCGGTGTCTCAACCTTCTTCTTTGTTTCAAAAAGATTGTCATCATACTGTTCCTGATCTTTTCGGTTATAAACCTGTTTCTTACCCTTAAATGCTTTTTTTGCCGGAGTTTTTCCCTGCATCATCGGTGGAACTGGAGCACCTGCGCCGCCACCCATGCGGAATCCACCCGGCTGGCCTCCGCCAAATCTTGGACCGCGGTTAAATCCACCGCCTTGTCCATTCCGGTTCTGGAATCCACCCTGACGGTTTCCCTGATAGCCACCCCCCTGACCATTGCGGTTCTGATAGCCACCCTGTCGGTTTCCATCCTGATTTCGGTTCTGGTAGCCTTGTCTTGCCTGGGCACCTGTAAATCCACCGCCTTCACGGTTCTGATAACCACCCTGTCGGTTTCCCTGATAGCCGCCGCCGTTGTAACCATTACGGTTATAGCCATTTCTGTTGCGGTCGCGGTTTCCAAAATCAGAAAGGTTACCGGCCTTTACATTAGGACGCGCTGTGTTAAGCTCGTAAGTCCTGTGCTGCGAACGTGAATTTTCATTTCTTGAATACTGATTTCCGTTCTGTCCAGCGCCTGCAGGTCTTTGAGCATAAGGTCTACCCTGCTGCTGGCCATTTCTGTTTTCAGATGCCGCAGGAGCAGTTCCCTCTGTTTTTTTGACAACAACCCGAACCCCTTCTTTTTTGGCGTTTTCAGGTTTTGCCCCAGGAACATCAGCGCCAGGAGCACGTTTTTTTACTACAACAACTTTTTTCTTTGCAACTCCAGCATTATTTGCGTTAGAAGCCGCTGTTTCACGAGGCGTGCTGTCAGCCTGTTTTTTATGAACAACAAATGTCTGTTTTTTTTCTGATTCTTCAGCCATTCTGTATCCTTATTCCTCATCTTCTGTAAATTCAAACTCAATGCCACATTTTGGACAGTGATCCATGTCGAGCGTGATTTCTGCTCCACATTCAGGGCAGTAATATTTTTCTTCCTCGTGATGTTCCGGTTCAGATTCTTCCGGAGCAACAGGGACAACCTCTTTGCCTTCCTCATCAACAAATTCAACGTTTTCTTTTATAAGATTGTAAACCGCATCAATTTCTTCTTTTTTGAGGCCTTCAATCTTTTCTAAAGCGCCGTTGTCATAAGTTTCCATGAACTGGACAATATCTTCAATTCCATTTGATTTCAAAATATCTACCACGCGTTCATCAACACCGGAAAGCTCTGCAATTGTTGTAATATCCTCATCCTGCTCCTCATCATTTTTGAAAAGATTAAGTGCCGCCTGAGTTGTAGCCTTTTCAGAAAGATCCATTCCCTCGCACTGTTCCTGAGTCTTAACATCAATTGACCAGTCGCAAAGTCTGTTTGCAAGACGAACGTTCTGTCCCTGCTTTCCAATCGCAAGGCTGAACTGAGATTCCTCGACAATTGCAAGAGCCTGCTTTTTCGCCTCATCAAGAATAACAACGCGGTCAACCTGAGCCGGAGAAAGCGCATTTTTAATAAATTCAGCAGGATTCTGGTCGTAGCGCAGAACATCGATTTTTTCACCAAGGAGCTCACGGATAACAGTCTGTATTCTGGCTCCCTTTGTACCTACGCAGGCACCAACAGGATCAACATCCTCGCGGGTTGTAGAAACAGCCATTTTTGTTCTGTAACCTGCATCGCGGACACATTTTTCAATTTTCACGGTTCCATCAGCGATTTCCGGAATCTCAAGCTCCATTGTGATTTCAACAAGGCGCGGATCTGAACGTGAAAGAACAAGCTGAAGACCTGTCTGAGTCTTTTTAAGCTCAACAATAACAGCCTTGACCCTGTCATTCTGCTCATAAGTTTCGCGGGGAGACTGATACTTTGAAGGAAGGAATCCCTCGAGCCTACCGCCGTTTCCTAAGTCAACAAAAAGATTTCCGTTCTTTTCGCGCTGGATATAGCCGTTTATCAATTCACCGACCTTATCCTTATACTGATTATAAAGAGAATCTTTTACAGTTTCATTCAAGCCCTGATGAGCAGTCTGTTTTCCTGTTGAAACTGCCGAACGCGCAAAAGATTTAGGGTCTTCCAGAATATCAATCTCATCGCCGACCTCAACCTCATCGCTAAGCTGTTTCGCTTCCTCAAGCTCAATTTCTGTAACAGGATCATAAACCC
>CAVGBY010000068.1:0-9109 GCA_963627355.1 uncultured Prevotella sp.
CACTTCACCATAGCCAATACCTGCCTTTTGACTGGGAGTACATTCAATTTCTTTACTAAACCAACAAAACTCGACATTTTCCCTATTTTTCATTTTTTTTCTATTAAAACCGCATTTTTTCTGCTATATTTAAGTCATGTTCAAAAAAGACCTTCCTGTTTTGTATAAAAAAAATTGCGCCGTAATCCAAGAATTTGAAGGCGACAAAATCGTTGTAAAATTTCAGGTTTCACCAGCAACGCCTACCGGAAAAAAAGCCCAGTACTCAACGCAAAAAGTCCGCGAAAAAGACATAGCCGCGCTTTCGGAAGAACCCTTCGCATCGCTGGAAAAACTTCTGGCTTTCTCTGACACAAAAATCCAGGGGCAGATAAAAGAGGCGTACGAGCTGCTTTTAAGCGATGAATCAACAGCAGCCGCGGAAATAACATTTTCAGAGCTTGCAGAAATTATCCGCGGAACCTGCGCCCCGGACGAAAGCTGGTTCTTGTTCAATGAACTTAATAATTCAGTTGAATTCGCGCTTTCAGACGACGCGCTAAAATCAGGAAAAATAATTTTTATTCCGCGCACAGCCGGACAAATCAGCGCGATAAACCAGAAAAATTATGAAAAGGAACACGAGCAGGAAATCCACGACGCATTCATAGAACGCCTAAAGCAGCGGAAACTGAACCTGCCGGAAGACGCAAAATTCATGGCGGAAGTGGAAAACGTGGCGCTCTGCAAAACCGAAAAATCAAAAATCATGGTGGAGGCAGGTGTTACGCAAAGCCCGGAAAAAGCGCACAAACTTTTAATAGACACAGGAATCTGGGACATCACAAAAAACCCGTATCCAACGCGCTACGGACTTTCAATGGTAAGCGCAAAAGAAGGTCTTGGAACACCACCGCAGGAAGAACGCCTTGAGCTTGAGCAAGTCGCCTACGCGATAGACAACGCATGGTCTGCAGACCCGGATGACGCAGTCGCATGGGATGGAAAATATCTTTGGGTTCACATTGCAGACCCGGCCTGTTTTGTGCTTCCAGACAGCTCTATTGACAAAGTCGCGCGGAACAAAGGCACAACCCTTTATCTTCCGGAAGGAGCAGTCAGAATGTTGGCAGAAGAAAGCCTTGCCGACTACGCTCTGGGGCTTCAGCAAAAAAGCAACGCTCTTTCGTTTAGAATTCTCCTGAACGAGGACAACACTGTAAACGAATGTCAGATTTTTAAGACAAAAGTAAACGTAAAGCGGCTCACTTACGAGCAGGCAACTGAACAAAAGGAATCCCCTGAACTAAAACCGCTTTTTGAAATTGCGGAAAAAAATATCGCGCGGCGAAAAAAATCCGGTGCGACAAACATTGACCTTCCAGAAGTGCACATGAGCGTTGACCCGGAAACAAAAAAAGTTTCAATTTCGCCGCTTGTCCGCTACGAGGCGGATTCAATGGTCTGCGAGATGATGCTTTTAGCCGGGGAAGGCGCGGCGAATTTCGCGTTCAGGAACAAAATTCCGTTCCCTTACGTAAGCCAGGAAGCCCCGACATTCCCGGAAAAAGTTCTGGACGGACTTGCGGGACAATTCCAGCTTTTACGCTGTATGCACAAACGCAGTGTCGGAATCACGCCGGCAATGCATTCAGGGCTTGGAATTGCAATCTACAGCCAGGTAACAAGTCCGCTCCGCCGCTACAGCGATCTGGTCGCGCACCAGCAGCTTAGGGCATTTTTGAACGGACAAAAATTGATAGACAAGGATTCTATGCTTGAACGCATAAGCCAGGGAGATGCGGCAAGCGTAGCAGCAAGAAAAGCCAGCCGTCTTAGCGAAACCCACTGGAAGCTCATTTATCTGATTCAGAATCCGGAATGGCAGGGCGAGGCAATCTGCGTTGACAAAAAATTCGACGACCCGCTTTTTATGATTCCATGTCTTGCAATGCAGGCAACAATAAAAGGCGTTCCAAACACAGAGCTGAACGAAAAAATCACTGTTAAAGTAAACAGCCTGGATATTACTACCCAAGCCGTTGAATTTGTAAAAGTCTGAACTAAAGACAGACAAAACTAGCGTCTTCCGGTTTTTCTAGCCGCTGTGTCCAGCTTGTATGTCCAGTATGCGCCGGTTGACCAGCACCAGCGTGATTTTCCGTCAAATGACTCGCGGTGTTCAGTGTTCAAATATGCGTTAACTGAATGATGTTCTGTCAAAGAAATCTTAAGGTCCGGGCGAACTGTAAAGATATTTCCTGTTCCCCAGTCCTCAGTATCCTTGTTGTCATCCCAGCGCTTGTCTTTTGAACCGATTGCAAATGAAGAATAAACATCCAGAGCGAATTTTTCGTTAAAATTCCAAAGGAATGTGCAGCCAGCGTACCAGGCCGGAGTGTAGTCAGTTTTTTCAAACCAGTTAAAACAAGATTCCGGGATAAGGGAAATTCCAGCCTTCTCAAAATTGATTGTCATTGTCGCGCCTGCGCTGAACGACATATCCTCGTAGTTAGAAGAATTCTTGTCGTCATCAGTGTCGATTGAATCCCACGCAAAATAAACATCAAAGAAGAACTGTCTTACACCAAATTCCGCGCCAGCGTAAAAGTTTCCGTCTTTCTGGAAAAGACCTTCATAGGCAAGCGCAAGGGCAAATTTTTCAAACTGGAACTGCACGCCAAAATTTGAACGGAAACTGTCTGTGTTTGTTCCGCTTGGAACTGCGCCGCCAATCTGCAATATAAAATCACCTTCGTACAGGTAACGCACACCGATTGCCTTTTTTGCATATTTGTTTGCGTACGGAACAAAACCTACAACATCAGCAGAACCAGGAGCATCCGGAGTGAACTTGTAGTGGTCAACATCGCCATGCCTGTCGTCATAGGCTGTAGAAAAACCGCCCTGACGAACATGAGCCTCCGGTTCCCAAAGCCATGCGCCAAAACGAGGAGCAGGTCCAACTTCCCAGTTAAGCTTTGTACCCATTCCAACATCAAGACCAGCAAGAGGATGCCACAAAAAGTTCACATAATAGTCATCTGTTGTTGTCTGACCACCCTTGTAACCGTTGTCTGATGCACATCCGTAATGATAATAAAGCGGATTGTTAGTTGTGTGCCCAAAAGTAAAGTTATCAAGATTTCCATCCTTATCAACATTTGCCATTGCGCCCCAGTTCAACATTCCTTCAAGCGTAAACTGACCGATGTCAACCCGTGCCTGCAAAGCGTCAAGAAAGCCATAATAAATCGGATCGCCGACAAGCGGTGAACCAAAACCGGAATACAAAGTGTTTTGAACACCAGGATTTTTCATAACCTGCGCGCTGGCTGCTCCAGCAACAAAAAGCGCAGCCACAGAAGCAATTAATAATTTTTTCATAAAAAACCTCTTCTTTAAAATTTTCTATTGTTAATGGCAATTCGGATTTGAGCAGGACGCGCATTTTTCATTTGTCCTGAACATTTCACGCATTGTCCGCCAGCCTAAAACCGCGCACTTTACACGCGCAGGCATTTTTGAAATATCCTGCAGAGCCGCGGCCTCATCCAGTTTTTCAATATTTTCCTCAGAAGCCTCGCCACGAATCATTTCCATAAAAATATCATCAAGTTTTCTGGCCTCATCAGTTGTTTTTCCAATCACCAGATCCAGCATCATATCGCAGCTAGCCTGACTAACGGCACAGCCGCTACCCGTAAAAGAACCGTCAACAATAACACCGTTCTCAACCTTCAGATTCAATGTTATGTTGTCGCCACAGCTTGGATTCACACCGTTAAGCTGCATATTGGCGCCCGGCAATTCTGTTTTGTGTACCGGATTGATGTTATGCTCGTTTAGAATTTCACGGTATAATTCTTTTGTATCCATAAAAATCCCCAAATATAAAATCTTCAGCTAATTATTGCGTTCAAAAATCATTCCCTGCAAGAATTCTAATAAATTCTAGTCATTATATCCACTCATTTTCCGGATATTGCACAGAACCGAATAAAAACGCTCAACCTCATCCTCGTCATTGTAAAAATACAAGCTGGCTCTGGCTGTAGCGGGAACTCCAAGATAAGCCCCGAGCGGCTGCGCGCAATGATGACCGGCACGAACCGCGATTCTTTCTGTATCCAAAAGGGAAGCCACATCGTGCGGATGAACGCCCTCAACGGTAAATGTAACAATTCCGCAATGTTTTTTCGGGTCAGGGTTTCCAATAACTTTTATATACGGATTATTTCTCATTTTTTCAATCAAAACAGAAGCAAGGTTATTGCAATGCTCCTCGATTTTTTCAAAACCGATTGACTGTATGTATTTTATCGCGGCGGCAAGTCCGACAGCACCGCTTGCGTTCACTGTTCCCGCCTCAAATTTGTGCGGAAGCTCAGCCCATGTCGCGTCCTCGCGGGTAACATACTCAATCATTTCTCCACCGCGCAAAAATGGCGGCATAGCATCAAGAATTTCTTTTTTTCCGTAAAGAACACCGATTCCCATAGGACCGCAAAGTTTGTGTCCGCTAAAGGCAAAAAAATCAGCATCAATATCCTTTACGTCAACTTTTAAATGTGGAACAGACTGCGCGCCGTCAACAACGCAGACCGCACCGACCTTATGCGCAAGCGCGGCAATTTTTTTTACAGGATTTGTTATTCCAAGAACATTTGAAACATGCCCGATTGCAACAATTTTAGTTTTTTCGTTTATCTTTGCAAATTCAGCCTCAGGAATTTCCCCGGAAATTTTATCCGGCTCAAGAAAAACAAGTTTTGCGCCTTTTGCCTTGCAGACCATCTGCCACGGAAGAATATTCGAATGATGCTCCGCAACAGAAACAACAATTTCCTCCCCGGCGCCAACATTCGCCATTCCATAAGTGTAGGCAACAAGATTCAGACCTTCAGAGGCATTCCGTGTAAAAACAATCTCGCAGTCTTTTGCGTTCAAGAACCGGGCAACCGTGTGCCGCGCATTCTCGTAATCTTCTGTGGCACGGCCGCTCAAATCGTAAAGACCGCGCAAAGGATTAGCATTGTTGTGCGTATAAAAATCAGAAACAGCATTTACAACACAATCAGGACGCTGCGTTGTAGCCGCATTGTCAAAATAAATCAGACCTTTGTTTTCCGGAGTTCTAAAAATTGAAAAATCTTTCTTAAAAATGTTCGCCATTTTAAAACCTTGCCTTTACTCTTCGCCAAAAATTAAATTCATCTTGTCATTTATCTTTTTAACCGTCTCCTCATCATTTATCGCTGAAGAAACCGCCTGGACTTTTGCGCGCGCAATAATTTTTTCAGCATTTTCCCGGCTTATTCCACGTGCTTCCATGTAAAAAAGAATCTCATCGCTCAAACGCCCGATTGTAGCGCCGTGTTCCCCGGCAATATCTTCCTCTGTGCAAAGAATAATCGGCATTGAATTGTTCACAGCATCCGGGCTAAGCAAAAGTGTCTCCTCCTGCTCATCGCCATCAGAACCTGCGCATCCAGTCTTAAAATCAATTGTGCCGCGGTAAGTTTTCTTAGAATTATCGTTCAATGAGCCGGAAACCTTCATTCTGCACAAAGTCTTTTTGCCAAAATGATTCACAATAAAATTCATGTCAAGGAACTGCTCATCCTTCAGATAATATCCAAGGTCAGACTTGAACGAACCTTTGTATTCCTTTAAATTGCAGCCCGCGCCAACATAAACCTTCAGTGCGCCAAGCTCAACATGCATAAGCTCGATTTCTGAATTTTCCGCCGCATAAGAAGCCGTGTCATCAACCTGAACAAATTTACCGCCCAGCAGCTGGACTTTCACAATCCGTATTCTTGAATTTGGTCTCGCATAAACTTCTGTCCGCAAAGCTTGAAAACCGGCCGCATTTTTTTCAGAAGAACTTACAATTATCACCGTCGCCTCTGAATTTTCGCCGGCAACAATAACCTGTCTGGCCAACGCATAATTCTGCTCATCAAAACCGTAGTCCAGAACAAGCGGCTTTTCAATTTTCGCATTTTCGGGAACAGAAATTCCAAGCGGAAACGACTTTTTTTCAGAACCAGAATCTTCAAAAATTGAGTCAGAAGATTTTCCGGTCCCAGATAAAAGCTCAGGAAATCCCTTTTTCAGCTCATCGCCGTTTTCGCAAAAAACAAAATTTTCACCGTTTTTTGTTTCCGGAAGAACATTTTCCAGAGAAAAATCAAAATTCAATTCAGCATCATTTATTTTTAGCCAGCTCCATGACGGAGAAACTAATTTATTTATTTTCAAGGATTCTGCCATCACATTGTCCCCTTCATCTCAAGGCGGATAAGATTGTTCATCTCAACCGCATACTCAAGCGGAAGCTCCTTTGAAACAGGATTTGCAAAACCGCTTACAATCATGCTTCTGGCCTCCTCCTCGCTGATTCCGCGGCTCATCAGATAAAAAACCGCATCATTCGAAATCCGCCCGATTTTTGCCTCGTGGCCGACATCAGCCTTGTCCGTAAGAACAACATTCGCAGGAATTGTGTCGCTCCGGCTCTCGCTGTCCAGCATAAGTGAAGCGCAGGAAACGCTGGCCTTAGAACCAACAGCCTCTTTTGCAATATAAACCGCGGAACGGTAGATTGAAGCCCCGCCGCCCTTTGAAATCGATTTTGTAGTAATAACGCTGGTTGTGTCCGGCGCAAGATGAACCATTTTCGCGCCTGTATCAAGCTCCTGCCCCGCGCCGGCAAAAGTCACGCCTGTAAATTCCGCGCGCGCATTTTTTCCGACCAGATCGCTTTCCGGGTAAAGACAACCAACATGGCTGCCAAAAGAACCGGAAATCCATTCAATTGAACCGCCTTCCTCAACCTTTGCACGTTTTGTGTTCAAGTTGTACATATTTTTTGACCAGTTTTCAATTGTTGAATAACGAAGATGGGCATTTTTCTTTACAAAAAGCTCAACCGCCCCAGCATGAAGATTTGCCACATTATATTTTGGCGCAGAGCAGCCTTCAATAAAATGCAAATCCGCTCCCTCATCAACAATGATAAGAGTATGTTCAAACTGCCCCGCGCCTTTTGCGTTCAGCCTAAAATACGACTGCAGCGGAAACGAAAGCTTTACGCCCTTCGGAACATACACAAACGAGCCGCCCGACCAGACAGCTCCATGTAACGCCGCAAATTTATGGTCTTTCGGGGTAATCAGCGTCATAAAATATTCTTTTACCATCGGGCCCCATTCAGGACTTTTCAACGCGCTCTCAAAATCAAGGTAAACAACACCCTGCTTTGCAACCTCATCCTGAATATTGTGGTAAACCAGCTCAGAGTCATACTGCGCCCCCACGCCGGCAAGACTTTTCCGCTCGGCTTCCGGAATTCCCAGTTTTTCAAAAGTATTTTTTATGTCGTCCGGAACTTCTTCCCAACTTCCGGTCATTTTTGTCTTCGGACGAACATAAGTTGAAATATCTTCTATATGAAGTCCTTCGATATTAGGCATCCAGTTTACCGAAACGCCCATCCTGTTGTACTGCTCAAGCGACTTCAGACGGAATTCCCGCATCCATTCGGGGTCGCCCTTTTCCTCGCTAAGTTTTTTTACAATCTCAGGATTCAGCCCAGCCTCAATGCGGTAAAATTCTTTTTCAGACTCCTCGTAGCGAAAGTTATAAAAATCCTGATTTATATCGTGAATATTCGTTTTTTCTTCAGCCATAATATTCCTTTTCGGGGAAAGTCTTCCCGACGTTCAGACGCTTTGCTGTCTGAACTTACCAGAAATTGCCAAAGTCAATTTCTGGCTCTCGCTTTAAGCGGGGAAAGTCTTCCCCTCGGCTCAAACCTTCGCTTTTCGCAAGTTTCGCGCAAGCGCTCAACATCTCAAACCTTCGCTTTTCGCAAGTTTCGCGCAAGCGCTCAACATCTCAAACCTTCGCTTTTCGCAAGTTTCGCGCAAGCGCTCAACATCTCAAACCTTCGCTTTTCGCAAGTTTCGCGCAAGCGCTCAACATCTCAAACCTTCGCTTTTCGCAAGTTTCGCGCAAGCGCTCAACATCTCAAACCTTCGGTTTTCGCCTACCCCTTCTAGCGGGAGATCCCGCAACGCCCCTTAGCCATTGATATATTTATCAAAACCGTTTCTGTTTATCTCCTCAACAAGAGAACCATCGCCAGTCTTTACAATCTGACCTTTTACAAGAACATGAGTATAATCAACGTGCAGGCTTTCCAGAATCCTTGTGGAATGTGTAATAATCAAAAGTCCGCCGTTCTGATTTTTCTGATATTCCTCAACACCCTTAGAAACGGTGCGGACAGCGTCAACGTCAAGCCCTGAATCCGTTTCATCAAGAACCGCAAATTTTGGTTTTAACATCAAAAGCTGCAAAATCTCGCTCTTTTTTCGCTCACCGCCAGAAAAACCAACGTTCAAGTCGCGCTTTGCGTAACTTTCATCCATATTTAAAAGCCGCATATTTTTCTGCAGCTCCTTCTGAAACTGAAAAAGCTTCACGCGTTCACCAGTTTTTTGCTGGATGGCAGAACGGATAAACGATTCAAGGGAAATTCCAGGCACCTCAAGCGGATTCTGAAAAGAAAGAAACATTCCGGCCTTTGCGCGCTTGTCAGTAGATTCAGAAGTCAAATCCTGACCATCAAAAATAATCTTTCCGCCGTCAAGTCTATAGACAGGATTTCCCATAAGGACGTTTCCAAGAGTCGATTTTCCGGCTCCGTTCGGTCCCATAAGCACATGGGTTTCACCTTCGCCAATCTTAAGATTCAAATTCTTAAGGACAGTTTTTTCGTCAACACTGACAGAAATATTTTGCACGTCAAGCAATATCATATTCGCCCCTTAAAGGAAGTCGAGAATTTTATTTTAATATACTGAATTTACTGTAAATCGGCAAAGTAAACAATGCGCGATAGTTAGCAAATGATAACTCTTCTCAAAAAAAATAGACCGCCCGCCGAATTTTATTGATTCAGAAGCCCTAATCTATTCCAGCCTTGTTATTTCCAGGATTTCAGAAACAGTAAGGGTTTTCAGGTTCCGCTTGTGGATGTCCTCAACAATTTCCGGGCGGCAATCATCCTCCACAACAATTGTTCCGTTTGACTTTAGGCTTTTCTGAAGAATTCCCC
>CAVGBY010000068.1:9119-11133 GCA_963627355.1 uncultured Prevotella sp.
GAATTCCCCCGTGCTTGTAAATCAGCTCCGCAATTTTCAGGCTAAAATCCGCGTCATTCTTGATTTTAAATCCCAGCGCAAAATTTCCGACCAGTTTCTGCGACAAGAACGCCTTTGCCTTTTTTCCGTAAAGCGCAGAAATTTTCTCAATAATCTCCTTGTTGTGCCGGCTTATCTCCCGCTGTTCCAGAAATTTTTCCACGCTCAGCTTGTTTCCCTTGTTTTTTTCCGCCAAAGAATCCATTGTTTCGCCCTGTGCTTCGCAGAACGCCTTAAAAAGAAGCATCGTCATTTTCGCATCGTCGCTTGATTTATGGGAAACAAGATTTTCGCAAGAAACTTTATAAATTTTGCACCAGTCCTCAAGGCTTTTTCCATTTTTCAGGCCGTTTGCGCTGTCAACAATTTTTGCCAAATCGTACGCCGCATAATTTATGGAAGGCAAGTTGTAGCGCTCGCAGGCACTCTGAAGAAATCCCATGTCATTTTTTACAGAAAAACCAAAAATTTTCCGTCCGCTCGCCTCCATCAGTTTTTTTATGCCGCTGTAATAACTTTCAAAATTGTGCTGGGCCCTAAAATAATCCTTTGAATACGCGAGCTTGCACCCATGCTTTGAATCAAAAAGATACCAGTCAAATTCAGTTTCCGGATTCATCACAACATCATCCTCGTCCAGAATAGTCCAGTCCTGGTTCACAACAACATATCCGAACGAACACATTTTTCCAACACCGCCAAAACAGTTGGCGCACTCAATATCAAAAAAAAGATACGTCTTATCCATAACAAATTTCTTCCTATTTATATATCGCAAAAATCGCCGGCACTTTTTTCAGCTCCGGGAATCCCGCTTTTTTCCACTGCGCGACAGTTTTTGTCTTTATATACTCAACATCCGTTGTAATTCCAGCCGCAACGCAAAGCCTTGTTTCCGGGCGGCAAGTCCTTATCACCGTCTCAAAAAGCTGGACGTTCCTGTACGGAGTTTCTATAAAAAGCTGAGTCTGGTCTTCCTTGTATGCGCGGTTCTCAAAAAACTTCAGTCTGGCAGCACGCTCATTCGGCTTGACCGGAAGATACCCATTAAAAGCAAAACTTTGTCCGCTAAAACCACTTCCCATAACCGCCATGATTATAGAATTCGGTCCGACCAGCGGCACAACCTTCAACCCTTTTTTCTGGGCCAACGCCACAATATCCGCGCCAGGATCCGCAACCGCCGGGCAGCCAGCCTCACTAATAACACCGACAGGCTCGCCTTTTTCCAAAGAATCAAGATAATGCAGAATATCCTTTGATTCAGTATGCTCGCTCAACTCCACAAAATCGCCGTCATCAACGTGGCTATTTTCAATTTTCGCCAGAAACCTTTTCGCCGATTTTATATTCTCAACAATAAAATGCTTTATCTGCCTGATAATTTCAATATTGTACGCCGGAAAAACCTTTGAATACTCAGTTTCCCCCAAAGTCACAGGAATCAAATACAAAGCCGCTTCCATTTTTCCTCCATTCAAGAGGGCTCCTGCCCTACGCTCGGAACTGCGTTCCTCACTACCCCTCTAGCGGGGGAATCCCCCGCAACGCCCCCTTACAGCCAAACCGCAAGATTTTCGCGCAGCTCGTCCGCGCTCTTAAAATTATACGTTTTTATCCCAAGAGCCGCGGCCGCATCACAGTTTTCTTTCCTGTCATCCGTAAAAAACGCGTTCCCGGGAATTTCATTCTCACATTCAAGAATCAAATTCCAGAATTCCGCATCGGGTTTTCTTACTCCCATGTGTATTGACGCATAAGTCATGTCAAAAATCCCGTAATCACCACGGCACTTGTGGTTGTCGTAATGACTTTCAATCGTATTTGTGCCGCAAACAACCCTATGCCCCTTTGACTTTAATTCAAGCACAATTTTCTTGGTCTCTTCATTTAAAACAGGATGAAAAAGCAGCCTGAACCAGTCACAGCAGACTTTTATTCCAGAACGCTCCTCAAAAATCTTCCACCATTGCGC
>CAVGBY010000069.1:0-6884 GCA_963627355.1 uncultured Prevotella sp.
CTGCCCAGTATTTGTCGGCCGGAACTTTCACCTCGCCCATTGAATCGTGCTCAATGCGAAAGTTGTCCATAAATCTGCAAGTCTCCTAAAAAATATCCCCGAAAGGAAAAACAACCCGTTCTCAAAAGTCGTTTTCCCCTTATTTTATTTTAGAACTGAATCTGTTTGATTACATCTTTTAAGCAATCTGCTGAATGACGCAATGACTCAATTTCAGAATCTGTAAGCGGAGCAACTGCGTGCCCCTGAATGCCGTTTCCACCCACGATTGTTGGTGTTGAAAGGCAAACGTCTGAGATTCCGTATTCTCCATTCATCATTGTAGAAATTGTCAATAATGAATTTGTAGAGAAGTTCAATGCCTCGCAAAGCGTTGCTGTTGTTATGCCGATTGCATAGTTTGTGCATTTTTTTGCGGCGATGATGATTCCGCCTGATTTACGTATGTAGTCCTCAACGTCATTCTTGTCAAATGTCGGAACATTATTTGCGCCTTTTAGGGCAGAAGCGTACTTTTCAACAGGAATTGAGCCGATGTTTGCCAAAGACCAAGGAACAAAGGAAGAATCTCCATGCTCACCAAAAACATAACCGTGAACATTTTCCTGGGCAACTTTGTATGTTTCTGCAATTCTGGCTCTGAAACGGGCAGTGTCAAGCATTGTTCCTGTACCAAAAATATGGTTTTCAGGGATGCCCGATGTTTTTATGAATTGATATGTAAGAATGTCAACTGGATTTGCAACAATTACATAAAGGGCGTTAGGTGCGGCTTTTGTAATTTCTGGAATAATTGATTTAGTAATGTTTACATTTGTCTGTGTAAGATCAAGACGCGACTGTCCTGGCTTTCTGGCTACACCAGAAGTAAGGATGACTATATCAGAACCTTTTGCATCTTCATAATCACCTTCGTGAATGGAAACAGGACCAATAAATGGTGTTCCCTGCCGAATATCCATAGCCTCACCCATGGCTCTGTCTTTTGCAATGTCAATTAAAACAATCTCTGAAGCGAGCTGTTTTACAGTCAATGCGAAGGCAATTGTTGAGCCAACCTGACCAGCACCAATAATTGTAATTTTATTTGCCATATATGTGTCTCCTTAACACAATCTTATTGCCGTTGCAAACCTTAAAATGGAACAAAACCTATCCCATATTACAACGATATTACTTCAAGTATAGTACGTTTTTGATTTTATGTTAACAAAAAGTTGCCGCATAAAATTAAAATAATAGAAGAAAAAAGTTAGTTTTTGCTAACTAAAAAAAATAAACCCTGTTCAAAAGAGCAAGGTTTATTTTTAAGAATTTTATTTTGCGTCCGTTGTGTCCGGAAGGGAAGAGTTTGTCTGCGCGGAAATCTCCTTCAAGTCTGATTTGTTCAGGACTTTTACAGTTCCGTCAGCGCCTGTCACAACAATATATTGACCTGCGACAGTTACTGGCGTTGCAGATTTAAGGTTTGAATTTGACTTTAGTTTTAAATTCAGCTCTGAGTCGTATTTTGCAAGCGTATAATTCTTTCCGTTCTGGATTATGCAGTAATATTCACTGTTGTCCTGGACAAGGACAGAATTTTCGGCGACGGTCTCATCGCTTTCTTTTACAATTTCCATTGTATCCGGCGAAAGAAGAACAAGTTTTACAGTTCCGTTTCCTTTGTTTTCACCTGCGACTGCAACAAAATTTTCACCGGCCTGGAACATTGTCCTGTTCCTGATATAAGTTACAGGAGAGGATTTTATTATTTCACCTGTAGACGTGTTCACTTTTATCAGACCGGAAAGCATTGAGGAGTCATTTGTGAGTTCAATTCCGTAGACTGACGGCGCGATGGCATTTTCAATTTCTTTTTTGATTACTTCCGCCTGGTCTTTTGCGATAGTCTTTCGTTCTTCCTGGGCTTCATTTGTCTTCTTGTCTGCTACTGCCTGCTGCTGGGAAGCCTCTTTTGCCGCATTGTCAGCAATTTCCTGCTGTTCTTCCTGGACATTTTTCTGCTCTTCGTAGGCAACCTGTTTTTCTTCAGCCTCGGCTTTCTTTTCCTCGGCCTCTTTTACGGCTTCTTTGTCACCAGGATTCTCATCTGCTTTTTTCTGGGCTTCTACAGCCTCTTTTTGCGCGGTTTCTGCCTCTTTCTTTGCAACTTCGGTTTTCTGTTTTTCTTCTGTCAGTTTTTTCTGTTCCTGAACCGCATTTTTCTGGGCTTCCTGCGCCTTCTGGGCCGCGTTTTCGGCCTCCCGCTCTTTTATGTCAACCATTTCCTTTCGGCTTTCAACATTTTTGTTGTCATCTTCCTGCATACTTTTTACAACCTGAGTGTCGCTTATTACGGAAGTGTCAACTGTGCTCAATCCGCCGTTCACGTCAAAAAGAGGAATAACAATCTGGGATTTTCCCGGCCAGTCATTGTAATTCACGGAAAGACCGCAGTTTGAGGAAGTAAGATTATCCAGAACAACTTTCTTGTATTTCTTCTGGTATGCGTCATAATTTCCGCGGTAGACCGCATTGTAGACTGTTACAAAAACAGCCACGGTCTCAGCGTCTTTTTCTGAATATCCGTAGGCCGCCACAAGATATGATGCGATTATATGCCTTAAATTATTGATATGGTCAACAGTGGCATCCGCGCCGACAAAAATTATATCAGCGTCAAGTTTTCCTGTTTCAGAAGGGTCAATCGCGTGAACAACTGAATATTTTGCGGAATTTCCTGCGGATGTGGCTTTTGAAGTATCTTTCGCCACAACAGTTCCAAGGTCTGTTCCAAGCTGCTTAATGCTTGAGAGCGAGTCAATTTTTGAATGCGGACCTGTGTAATTGATAAATACGATTGTGTCGTTGCCGGTGCTTTTTAATTCCTCTTCGTCAACTTTCTGGGCAAAAAGAGGAATTGCAGCCACAAATGCAAGCAAAATCAACAGAGTAATCTTATGTTCTTTCATAGAACCTCCAGAAAAACAATTCGTTTCATTATATAACTAAATTTTCAATCCCGCAATTTTTGTCAGCGTATTTCTTGCATAATCACGGACAGAACTTTCATATTGAGGATTAAGAAATTTTGTAAGAATCTCCATTCCGTGCGAATAAAGCGCGGGGCGGCCCATAAAACGGCATATTTCGTAGACAGCATCGCAGATAAGAATGAAATTCCTTGATTTTGCGGCAGGAATATTGTGCGACCGGATATCAATCGCATTTAAAATCAGGTTGTCCGGGTCATAGCCAAACTCTGAGACGCTTTTTAAAAGAATCTGAAAGTTCAAGTCATCTTTTTCAAGTTTTATAAATGAAGCCAGGTAGGGAATGAATGTGTCTGTTCCAAAAAGCTCAAGCTGGGAAAGAAAAACCTGCATTCCTGTTGTGTCTCGCTGATAAATCATTTTCCGCTCAGGACGCGCTCCGCTGTTATTCTGGATAAGTTTTTTGTTGTAGTCATTGCACAAAGAAATCAGCGCTGAAATATATTCTGTTTCTTTTTTTCCGTATTTTCCGTTCTGAAGCTCTTTTTTTCTGTTTGTTCCTATGTATTGCTCCGGAATTTTGTCGGCAAACTCGATTGCTCCTAAGACTTTTTTGTCATCCTCGTAAAAATTGCTGTAATTCGGCTTTTTCTGTCTTTCTCTGTTTTTTTTCTGTATCCGGTAAAGTGTCCGGAATCCAGCCATTGCCCAGGAATTTCCGCAGATTACAAGATAATTCTCTTTTGTGAATGTTATAAAATTCCAGTTTGAAAAAATATCCGGTTTTTCAGGAAGAGCCGCTCCCCACAGGACATTTCCGTTTGTCGCCTGAACAAAAGCCTTGTCTTTGTCGCAGATAAAAATATTGTCATCACTTGTTGATGTTACATAAGTTGAATCTTTAAAGAGGCAGTCCGAGTTGAACCAGTCAGAAACCCGGCCGTCAAACGTGCTGAAAACAAGAAAACGTGTTTTTACAGCTCCGGAGCCGCATATCGCAAGCGCCGCGCGGTGGTTCGAAAGCGCTGTGAATTTTGAGCCGCCGGAAGCATTCGTGTTTGAAAACGCTCTGTCGGAATAGGGGATTGTCCATCTTGTGGAAGTTTTTTCGTTTATTACGGAACACATTCCGGCTCCGCCGCCATTGAAAGAAAGAAGAATTCCGTCCGGACACGAAAAGGCTGACTGGATTATTCCAGAAAATGAAATTTCTTCAATAATACTTCCAAACGGAGAAAAACGGATTCCCACGGATTTTCCATTTTTTGTCGCCTCGAGCAGCGCAAGGATTGTTCCGTCGTTCAGCTCCAGAAGTTTTTTGTTTCCTAAAACCGGAGTTTCAAAAATCCACTTGCAGACTCCATTAACGCCGTAGCAGGCAATTTTATTTTTTCCGCGGACAATGATTCTTGAATCCCGCCCCACAAAAGGTTCCTCCACAACCGCAAAAGGAACTTGAACAGTCCAAAGTGTAAGCCCGCTTGGGTTTATAAGCGAAAGTGACTTTTTATCGCTTACAGTCAGCAGAAAATCGCTTGAAAAGACAGTAAGATATGGCTCCGGACGCCCCGGAATTCCTTTTTCCCAGAGTTTTGTTCCTTTGTCTGTGCAGGCAGAAATCATTTTTCCGTCTGTAAGAACCGCAAATCCGTATGAAGTTTTTTTAGGCTCGCACAGCGCCTTTCCGCTTATTACGGAAGTCCAGCTGGAATTTTCTGTTCCAAGTTTTAGAATGCGTTCAGTTTTTTGCTGGGAAAATAACGCCGGAGAAATCAGAAAAAATATAAGTATTAAAAAAAAATCTTTATTCATTTCCTGCTACTTTTCCAAAACCGCAAGGCTTTCTATGTGGCTTGTGTTCGGGTAAAAATCAAGCAGATAAAGTTTTTTCAGCGTATATCCGGATTTTACCAGCGCGGCAAGGTCACGGGAATGTGTTGCCGGGTCGCAGGAAACAGAACGAATCTGGGGAACTTTTGAACTGCAAAGCCAGTTTAGAACCTCTTTTTCCATTCCGCTTCTAGGAGGGTCAATTACAACAGCATCGAAATATGCGTTCCTGTTAAATTCCGCCCATTTTGCTCCGCTAAGCCCGATAGACTGGTGCTTTATCCCCATAAGATTTTTTTCCGCAAAAACAAGCGCGTCCCGGTTATGCTCAACAAGAGTCAGGTCCTTAAAATGCTCTGCAAGAAAAACGCTGAAAGTTCCGCATCCTGCATACATATCGAGCACTGAATTTCCAGAAAGTCCGCCACAGACTGCTTTTATTGATTTTTCAAGGACAGAGATATTTGACTGAAAAAATCCCTTCACATCAAAACTGATTTCCCTGTCAAGGATTTTCACCTTTACAATGTCTTTTTCTGAAATTGTTGTTCCCGAATAACGTTTTTTTACCTGCCGGATATTTTTATTCTTCTTTTTTAGCGCGGAATAATCTGTAAAGACTTTTTCCTCTTCCGGAGAAACAAAAACTTTTGTATTATCCGTGCCGTCCGTGCATACTACATTTTCAGAACCAAAAACGTGGCATCTTCCTTTTGGGCGTGAAAAGATATTATTCCTTAAAAGCCATTCGTTTATCTCGGGGACCGCGCACGCGCAGTTTTCCACAGGAATTATATGGTTTGAGCCTCTTTCGCAGAATCCTCCGTCATTCAGCTGGAATCTGCACCGGTAATTGAAGTTGTTCCCGGAAATGACTTCTATGGAATCCAGTTCAACAGAAATTCCATTCCGCTCCATGCAGTCTTTTAGGATTTCTTTTCTTAGTTTCTTCTGAAATTCCGGCTCGATGTGCATCATGTTGCAGCCGCCGCATTTTTCGTACAGCGGACACGCAGGTTTTACCCTGAAAGGCGACGGCTCCAGTATATTTACAATTTTCGCATAACTGTAATCCCTTTTTTCCTGGGTGATTTCAACTTGAATTTTCTCGCCGGGAAGCGCAAATGGCACAAAAACTGCTTTTCCATCAATTTTTGATAAACAATTTCCGCCAAATGCGATTTTATCTGTTATAATAGTTTCCATAAGATAAAACATGATACCAAATTTTTAGATTATAAAAAAGGACGGGAATGTTATGCAGGTAGAAAAATTTATGCAGAAAATGTCTGACGGAACAGAAATTTCAGTTAATCGGTGGATTCCTGAAGACGGGGAGAACATCAAGGCGGTTGTGGTTTTTAGCCATGGAATGCAGGAACACGCGTTGCGCTACGATAGAGTTGGAAGTGAATTTGCCGCGAAAGGCTATCTGTTCAGCGCGCACGACCACCGCGGACACGGAAAAACCGCTTATCATGCGGAATCGAACGGAACCGGAATGTTCGGGAAAATCGCCGACAAGAACGGTTTTGAAAAAGTAACTTCTGATCTTGACGAGATAATTGATGAGGTAAAAAAAGATTATCCGGATAAAAAAGTGATTCTGTTCGGACATTCATTCGGCTCACTGGTTGCGCAGAATTATATGGAGCAGCACGGAGATAAAATTTCAGCGTGTATTCTGTGTGGAACTACTGGACCAAGAAAAGGCCTGTTGATTGATAAAATATCTGTGAATTTAGCCTGCCTTTTCCTTGGAAAAAACAAAAAGTCAAAATTCTGCCAGAATCTTGCGTTTGGCTCTTACAATGACCGTTTCAAATCTGAAAATGACCCGTTGTCCTGGCTAAGCAAAGATGCCGCGAACAGAGTGATGTACAAGAATGACTCCTGGTGCGGAGGCGTTTCGACAGTAAGTTTCTTCCGCGACCTTGCCACCGGTCTTTCAAAGATTCATAAGGCCGCGAATATCAGGAATGTTCCGGCTGAGCTTCCTGTTCTTGCAGTCTACGGAAGTGATGATCCTGTCGGCAATTACGGAAAATCCATTGAAAAGCTCCTTGAAATGTACAGGAA
>CAVGBY010000069.1:6952-11043 GCA_963627355.1 uncultured Prevotella sp.
GAAAAACGGCGTGAAAAATGTTTCCTCAAAAATCTATGAGGGTGACCGCCACGAAATCCTGAACGAGGAAAATGGAGAAGAAATTCTTTCAGATATTTTTAACTGGATTGAAAAAAATGTTTCTCTGTAATAATATCAGACTATTGTGTTAATTCGTTATGGTACTGATAAGAATGGCAAGCCAGTAAAAAAAGCGCTTGTCTATACAAAAGAAGAACATGGCATTCCTAAAAATAAAATTGATTTTGATGCCATCCAGATTATTGACAGATTAAGAGACTCAGGGTTTCATGCGTATATCGTCGGTGGCGCTGTCCGCGATTTGATTGTCGGCAGCACGCCAAAGGATTTTGACATTGTGACAGACGCGACGCCTTCAAAAATCAAGAGGCTTTTTAGAAATTCGCGGATAATCGGAAGAAGATTCCGCATTGTCCACGTTATTTTTGGAACAAAGATTTTTGAGGTAAGCACGTTCCGCTCAATATGTGAGGGTTCTGTCGGAAATGATTTTGGAACAATCGACGAGGATGTTCAGCGCCGCGATTTTACGATAAACGCGCTTTATTACGACCCGATTTTAGAGCAGGTTATTGATTACGTTGGCGGAATGAAGGACATAAAGAAAAAAGTCCTGAAACCTGTGATTCCTCTTGACAGAATTTTTGTTGAAGACCCGGTGCGTATGCTGCGAGCGATAAAATATTCTGCCAAAACCGGCTCAAAGATGAATTTTGCCTGCAGAAGAAAAATCCGGCAGTGCGCGAATTTATTGTCCTCGGTAAGCCCTTCTAGGCTGACGGAGGAACTTTTAAAAATCCTGAACAGCGGACGAGCCACACAGATTGTTGCGGAGGCGCTGGACACAGACCTTTACATGGCGCTTCAGCCTGCCGCAACCGCAATGATTTACGACAACAGGAAATTTGAGGCTTCGTATATGCAGAATATGCAGAAGCTGGATAACCTTATAAATGAAAAACCGGACGCGCGGCTTGGCGAGAAACTTGTTTTCCTTATCTATGATTTTGTCCTAAGCCTTACAGACTGGCAGAAAGAGATTGAGAACAAGTCTGCCTACGGTGAGCTTTATCTTAGAACCTGGCAAGAGTGCAGAAATTTTGTTCTTCCGATGAATCCGCAGCGTACAGAGCTTGAATTTGCCGTAAAAGAAATTCTTGGGCAGATTGGAATCACCGGAAAAAGAAAGAAAACAAGAAGCCGGCAAAGAAATTCCATTCAACCGCAGAAAATTGAGGCTGATGCGCTTTAAGATTTTGGCGTTTCTGTGAATTCCGCCCCAGTTATCCGGTCGATTACTATGCTCACTTCCTCTATAAGGATTCCTGTGTAGCTTTCGATTTTGTCTATAATATATTTCTGCAGCTTGTGAATCTTTCCTGTGAGCTGTGTTCCAAATGGCACATCGATTGTGATTGTTATCTTATAGCCGCGGGAATTTGTCTTTATCATCATTTTGTTCACGCGCACGGCCGGCTCACATTCTGAAACGCAGTGCATTACCATCTGGGTCAGGGCCGCCTCTGAAATTTCAATCCGTCCTTTTTTAGAGAATTCCGGCTGCACAATCGATTTTTCAAAAAGTTTTCCGTCATTTTTCTTGAAAAGATTTTTTTTCTGGAAGAAGACCTTTATTGAATTTGAAAAAATCTGTGAGTAATTTCGTTTTATTTCGATGGACGGAACAGGAATGACGTGTTTTCCCTCGACCTGCCGTGACTTTATGGCCTTCTCGATTTCCTCACGGCTTGCAATTTCTTCTATATGTATAATCTTTTGCGGCTGCGGAAGCTGGAGCCTTGTCGCAATCTTCATGACCATTTTCTCTGATGTTCCAAGAATCAGCAGTTTTTTGACTCTCGCTTTTTTCCACGCCTTTGCAACCTCGTCGCGGTGGTCTTTATCATCAAAAAGGGCGACACGGACTGCGCCCATATAAGTTTTTTCACGTTTCGCGGAATGTCCTGCAAGAATTTTATCATTCTGAATCAAAAGTCCGTCATCAATTATCGCGTCTATTCCGTATTTTTCTGCTATAAGTTTTGCGCGGAAACTTTTTCCTGTTCCGCTTTCCCCAACAAGAGCAAAAACTGTGCATGGCTTAAAAGAACTCGCGATGTCTTCAAAAATATTACCCATAAGACAATTATATATTCAACAGGTCAGTTTTGCAAAACTTTTCAAATGCAAAAGGAATTTTTACCTCAAGTTTCTCCGGAATTCCAGGAAGTCTGTTCTCCGGGAAAATCAGCGTCTTTGCATGAAGAAAAAAATCCTGCTCCGCATAAATTTCTGTTCCGCCGTAAGCCGTGTCGCCCAAAAGCGGGAATCCGTGGAACGCGGCCTGCGAGCGGATCTGGTGTGTCCTGCCAGTCTGAATTTCTATTTCAACAAGAGTGCATGGAACTTTTTTGTATTCAAAATATCTTACTGGAATAATTTTTGTTTTTGCCAAAAGAGATTTTTCTGTCCCGGAGGGATTTTCTGTTTTTTCAGTTTCCCGGGATTTTGCCGAAACTTTTACAGTCTGGAACGCATTTCCCTTAGAATATTCCTTTGAAATAAAATCTGTCCATTCCTGAGCCCCGGAAAGTTTTCCCTGGACAATTGCAGTGTAGATTTTTCTTATTGAATGGTCTGCGATGTTTTCTGAGAACCATCTTGCTCCATTCAGGCTCATTGAAAACGCCAGCAGCCCCGTGGTTTTTCGGTCAAGACGATGGAGCGGTCCCGGTGTGAATGAGATTGATTTTTTCTGCGGAAAATTGTTGCTGTAGAACTCAACGACTGATTTTTCAAGGGAATTCGCGGCGCTATGAACCGGTATGTCGTAAGGTTTGTCTATGACAAGCAGATCCTCGTTCTGAAAAACAACATCAAGGCCGGCAGTTATTTTCTGTTTTTCAGGCTGGGCGTTGTTATTAAGGGAAGTTTTATCTTCATCTTTCGTCTGAAGCAGAAATTCTGGAATCTTTATCTTGTCGCCTTCAAAAATATGACCAGAAACATCAGTTTTTTTTCCGTTTACCCTGACAAGTCCTTTTCTGATTGCCTTGTACAGTCCTGAAAGGTTTTCTTTTTCCGCAATTTTACGGATAACCCTGTCTAGCCTGCGGTCATTGTCGTCTGTTCCTGCTGTAAATTCCTTGAATTCCATTTTTTTATTATATGAATAAAATTATTGCGGTACAAGAAAAAACAAGAGGGGGGCAGGATAATTTTCGGTAAGTTTTCGGATTCTCCACTAGTAAATTTAGGATTGTAATGATAAAATGCAAGGTATGCTGAATGTTTTAAGTGACCAGATAAAACAGTTGTTGATAAATCCAGTTCTTCTTGCAAGTATCTCAAGCTGGTTCTGCGCTCAATTTTTAAAGACTGTCATTTCAATCTTATATGGAAAAATTCATAGCATATATGAGCTTGCGGAAAGCCTTATCTGGAAAACCGGGGGGCTTCCTTCTAGTCATTCGGCATTGGTCGCTTCATTATGTACAACGATAGGAATAAGAAACGGTCTTGGTTCTGATATTTTTATCCTTGCGCTGTGTTTTCTTATGGTAACCGTAAGGGATGCTGTCGGTGTTCGCCGTTCAAGCGGAATTCAGGCAAGAAAAATAAATGAAATCGGAAAAAAACTTGATGAAGACAAGATTATTGAGTACAAGTCAATAAAAGAGGTGAATGGCCATACTCCGATGGAGGTGACTCTTGGTTGTATCTTGGGCGTGTTCATAGGGCTTGCGTATTCATTCCTTTAGTTTTGCTGTTATGCCTGTTTTAAAAAAGTACATTCTGCCAGCTTTTATAATTGTTTTCTCTGTCTTTCTGATGAACCGTTGCCGGGTTGTTCCGGTTTCCAAATTCTTTAAGGGTTATGACATTGTTTTTGTTACGGATGAGATTCCTGCGGGCGACGTTGTGCAGATTCTTGAAAAAAACGGATGCAGGGATATTATTTCAAAAGAAAACCAGAAAGTTCCATTGAATCTGAATGAAAATTCTCCGGAAGTCGCGCTTGCAAAATCAAATCTGGAAAAATCAGCTTATTTAAAGGAGAGGCAAGGATT
>CAVGBY010000070.1:0-7429 GCA_963627355.1 uncultured Prevotella sp.
GTCCAGAATGTGGCGAATGGAATTCGTTTGAAGAATGTATAATCGACTCAAATGCGCAAAGTTCCGCAAGAGGCGGCTCTGCAATCAGCGAAAAAGCAAAACCTGTACCGCTGGAATCAATAAAAGCAAAAGACAATTCTCGTTTTGTTATAGGAATCGGAGAATTTGACCGGGTTCTTGGCGGTGGAGCGACAAAGCGTTCAGCAATTCTTTTGGGTGGTGAGCCGGGAATCGGAAAATCAACTTTGCTGATTCAGACTGCGGCGGCCGCGGCAAAAAACGAATGTGGAAGAATCTTGTATGTTTCAGGCGAGGAATCCGGAGCGCAGATAAAAGAACGCGCGGAACGGCTTGGTCTTGAGTGCAAAGGAATTGAAATTCTCTGCACAATGCGTCTGGAAGACATTCTGGATGCGCTCGACAAAATAAATCCTGCGGTTGTGATAATTGATTCAATACAGACAGTATATTCGGCGGAAGCTGGAATTATCCCCGGAACAGTCAACCAGCTGAAATATTGCTCAAACGAACTTATCGGCTGGGTAAAGGAACGTGACTCTGTTCTGCTGATGACAGCCCATGTTACAAAAGAAGGTGCGATTGCCGGCCCAAAAACTTTGGAGCATATGGTTGACACTGTAATTTCTTTTGAGCGGAACAACGACGACGTTAGATTTCTTCATGCGCAGAAAAACAGATTCGGTTCTGTTGATGAGCTTGGAATTTTCAACATGACAGAAAAGGGGCTTGTGCCTGTGCTGAATCCGGCGACAATGTTTCTTTCCGAAAAAAGGGAAAACCAGCCGGCCGGAGTTGCCTGCTGCGCTGTTTTTGAAGGAAATCGTGTTTTTCTTGTTGAAATTCAGGCTCTTGTAGCGCCGGCAAAAGCCGCAATTTCCAGAGTTTTTACAGACAAGATTGAATCCGCAAGAGTTTCAAGGATTGCGGCGATTCTTGAAAAACGCGTTGGAATAAAATTTCTTGGGCAGGATATTTACATAAATGTTGCAGGTGGAATCCGTCTTAGCGAAAGCGCGGTCGACGCCGCCCTGGCGGTTGCAATGTATTCAGCAAGAACGGACAAGCCGGTTGCGGCGGGAACTGCAATTTTTGGAGAATTGAGCCTTGCCGGCGAAATCCGTGCGGTTTCAAAAATCAGGCAAAGGGCAAAAACTGCGGATGGGCTTGGCTTTAAGCACATTTTTGCGGCGGAAAAGACTGAAAGCGTTGAGGTTGTAAAAGATATTGCAGGCCTTATCAAAAAGATTTTTTAAGCATAAGTTTTAGTTGAACACAATGGGTCTGCAAAAATTTTCAGCAGGTGTGAATCCAAGTCAATTCATGCTTGTTGTAATTCAAATGGACAATCCGGCTGCCTGGAATTTCCGCAAACTGATTTATTATGCTCCAGTCTGGTTCGCCCTGCATTTTTATTGTGCAAATCATATTCCGGCAAAGTCCGCTTTCCAGCCATTCATGAACCCACTTTAAAAGACGCTCCGGATAGCAAATAACGTCGCTAAAAACCCAGTCGCAAAACCCTATCTCCTGCGGCCTTAACGTGAATGCGTCGTGCGCCTGAAATTTTACAAGCGGATTTGCCATAAGTTCCGGGGAAAGTTCCGCACGGTCAACAGCGTGGACAGAAGCCCCAAGTCCGGCCAGAACCCACGTCCAGCCGCCGGGGCAAGCGCCTGCCTCAAAACAATGCTCGCCTGCCTTTGGAAATTCCGTGCCGTTCAGCAAATTTGCCATTGTAAGACTTTCCTGAATTTTTAAATATGCGCGGCTCGGAGGATTTTCGTGGTCTTCCTGAAAAACTATTTTTCCAGCCGGAAGAAAACTTGAGGTTTCCGCGCTAAAAATCATCCGTTTTTCAGAAATCAGCGTGTAAAGCCCAATCGGCTTGTCCGGGATTTTTACCGGAAACGTTCTTGGCTTTAAATTTATATATGGCAATTTTTCTTGAATCAGATTTGCACGGCGAAAATACTGATACTGGTAGGGAGCCCAGCTTCTCTGTATATTTTTTAAAGTATTTGCGGCCTCGCCGATTGAGTCAAAATCAAGAATCTGCGGATTCAGCATTACAGAACGAGCCCAATACGGAAAATCAGCAGGAGTCTTTACAGAATCAACAGGAAAATCCTTATAATAAAGAAGATCTCCGTAAACCGCATCAGGCTTTGAGTCAAAATGCAGACGCCCCGAAAGTTCAGTTTTTAACATTCCAGCCATTTCTGGAAACGCAAGAAACGCGACACCCGGAATTTTTTGTATTTTTTCTAAATTATCTGGCATACCGAATCGCTTATCTCATCAGAAAGGCTGTCTGTAGATTCAATGTTCAATTTTTCAATATATTTTGCAAGCCGCATAAAATCTGTTGACGGAAGAATCTGAAAACCAATATTTGTGCCGTTTTCCACAGTCTTTACCCAGCACGGACGGCAAACCAACGAAAAACTTTCATTTGCCGCACGGGAAAAAGTAATCTTTGCCTCGTAGTCGTTGTTCAAATCTACAGAAACTGGGAATGAATAATGAATTTTACAACCTTCACGGCTTATGTTTTCCAACGTTCCTGGAAGGGCGCACAATCCCTGCGACAAAAATCTTCCAATATCTTCAAAACGGTGCGAAAGCCTTTCTTCTGAATTCATAGTTATATGAGTATAGAGAATTGGTCAGTTCTTTACAACCATTATTTTTCTTGTTTCGTCAATTCCGTTTCCAAATACCCGGACAAAATAAAGTCCACGGGCAACTTTTTTACCAGATTTTGTGGTTCCGTTCCAAGAATAACTGTGTTCACCGGCAGAAGCTGTTCCGTGCTGAAGATAACGGATAACATTTCCATCCAGAGTCATCACAATAACATCAAGTTTTCCTTCCGATGGCATATTTACTTGAATAACAGACATTTCGCCCTGATTTGCATCTATCACATTATTGAAAACCGTTACATTTCCACGCTGCAAAGTTGTATTTTTCAGCTTAAATGACCACAAATCAAGGGAAGCCGGATTTTCCGCATTTTTAAGTCGCAAGGCAAACAGCGGCTGCATCTCGATTTTATAAATGCCCGAAATTTCATCATAAGCCGGGGCATGACAGATTTTTACAGGAATTCCATCTGAATCGGCCAAACCGAAAAGGAAAGAAACCTGATTTCCAGAAGAATATCCGTTCTTATTCAAGGTTTCCCAGCCAAGAACAAATTTTCCAATATTTTCGTCAATTTCTCCGGCTACAAAAAGATTCGTTGAATTTACAGATGGAGCAAGAGCCGAAATCGGGGAAACATTTTCAACAGAAGAGCCGGTGTCATCACCATAAGGAACAGCAGACGGAATCCAGACGCGAAGATTTTCCTCAAGATTTTTGTTGTATTCCGAAGAAACTGAGTCAGAATCCGGAGCGTTATCGTAATACATTATTATTTTTTGCGGCAAAGTTTCTTTATTGCCGGAATTTCCAGAATCCTGGGAAGTTACAACAAAAATATCATGCTCGGTCATCAAAGTTCCGTCATTTTTCTGCTCTTCGTTCCAGTCGTGAACGGCAAGATTGCTTTGTTCCGCGTCAGAAACTGAAAATCCAAAATTTTCTTCCAGAAATCTGTCATCGTAGGCGTAAACCGGGTTCACTGCATTAACGGCAAAATCGCTCAACGCGTGGGCTTCGCCGTGGTCCATATAATTTCCGTTGACATCTGTTACCGAAGTCACTTTTACATCTGAAATTCCTGTAAAAGGGTCAACAAATTTTCCAGAATCCGGCGAATAGCATTGAATATAATAATTCTTTACGTCTTCTAGAGTCACATTTCGGTTCAACGTAAAGACAAGACCGGTGAAAGTGCTTGAGGAAAAAGTTTTTTGCGGTGAAATTCCTGTTTCAATGTAAAGGTCGGAAACAACATCCTCTGACTCATTGAATTTGTGGGAATTTTCAGGAATTGTGATAAAACGCAAAGAATCTGCAATATTAAATGACTTTACAGTTCCATCCGACGACTCCAAATCAACTGCGTCAAGGTTCAGCTCTTTGTTAAAAACAACATAAAGCTTGTTCCCCGAAATTTTTGCGGAAGTCATATTAAAGCGTGGAGAAACTCTGTCCACGGATTTTACCTCCGCGGATTTCATAAGATTTCCGGCAAGGTCTGTAACGCAGGCTTTTTCGTCATATTTGATTGAGAAATTTGTTTTAAGCGGCAGATTTGTTCCATCTTCCAGAAAAACTGAAAAATAAAGTGAATCGTTTGAAGAAATCTCCCGTTTTGAGCCAGTCTGAGCCACAAACAACGCGCTGGAAGCCCCGGATTTTATCGTTGAATCCTTAAATTTTTGTTCAGGAGAAGCCTCGTCAATTCCATACTTAAAATAAGAAGATTTATTGTAAAGCGTTGAATATCTTATTCCGCCGGAAGTCCTTGCAGAATCGCCGGAAGAATTTCCGAACGGTCTGGAACCGCCAAAAATATCAGAAGCATAAGAATCGTCCTTAAAAAGCTCGGAATTATTTTTTCCCCATCCAAACTGGGAATACCATTCCGCGCCAAGATTTTCAAAAAAATCATCCGAATTGTCAAAAACGTGGAACTCAATGCGCTCCAGAACTGTTCCGGAAGTCTTGCAGGCTCCCAAAATCTCGTAGCGTTCAGATGAATTTCTTATTTTCAATGGCCTGAAAAGCGCAAAAACCGGCGCGGATAAATCCCACGGGCCGTAAACAGAATCGCTCCAGTCCTGTTCAAAAGAATCTTCCGCGGACTCTGAAATTACAGAAAGCGTCTGTAATTCATGATTTTTCTTTGATTTTACAAGCAGACTGTTTCCCTCTGAATCTTTTATAAAATCATTAAAATCCGAGCCGCTTTCGCCAAAAGAAAGCTGGGTTATTTTTCCAGAAGGAATTTGTGTATTTTCTGAATCAATGTAGCCCGGCCAATACGGAAATCCCGAAGAATTTTCCGCGGCAGACTGACTTTGATAGCCGGCAAGCGAAATTCTGAAGCGGTGGGTCTGATTCTGCGGTGAATCCGCTTTTGAGGCTGAAACTGCAAAGTTGCGGTAAAGGGAATTAAGTTTTTCAGCGTCAAGCCCGGATTCTGAACCTAGAGAGATTTTTCCTTTTTCAAACTGGACAAGCCCCGCCACAACAAATCCGATTCCGGAAGAATTATTTTCCATTCCTCCGAAATTTGCCGAACTTTGAACATTCAAGGCTGAAGAATCGTTTTTGTCGGCAAAAATTTCCTCGGAATATTGAAATTCCAAAAAGTTATGGGAATCATAAGCCGTCTGGTTTGCCGGAAGTTCCGCGTGCAATTCCTGGCCTGTTCGAACCGCAACCAAAACAGGAGGACACGAATCCGTCACGTCAACAAAACGTTTTTCCCCGTCATAATCCGCAATTCGATTTTTATGCTCGTCCAAAAGCCCCGAAAAATCATCAGAAACCGCACGCACAATATTCAAATACGGAATTGAAGAGCGATAATTTCCATTCATATCCGTACTTTGCGCAGCCCCGGAAGATTTTCCTGTGGCATCTGTGTTCCACGGTGTTGGCGCTTTTAAATAAAATTTTTCAAGGTCGCCCTGATTTTCCGTGGTTTCCGTACATTCCGCGTCAACATAAGTTCCATCAAAACTGATTTTTTTGCCGTCATTTTCATAAGTCAAAAATTTTGAAGAACCTGCAAAAGTATCCCAGATTTCATTATTTGAGTTTTCAATTTTTACAGAATTTCCAGAAACTGAATCCTTAAAAAAAACTTCAACAACATCATCATAAACCGTCCGCGCAAAAGAAATTTCCGGATGACCAAAACAGACATCTCCGTTGTTTCCGCCGCTATCCGTTGCCTCTCCGGCCGCAAAATAAGAAATTCCGCCTCCGGAAGAAGAATATGCGCAGTTTTTTATAGAAGAATTATACGCAACTGCAAAATTTTCAGAATTTTCATTATCCCCGGCCTTTAAGTTCCATGCCGAACCGCCCTCAAGATTTACGCCATTGCAATAAAAATTTTGTCCGGCTAAAATCGTGTTTCCGCCAAGTCCAGCCAAAGATGAATAAAATTTTTCTGAACTGATTTTTGTTCCGTCAGGGAAATTTCCTGGAAGTTCCGCTTCTCCGCGATATTTAAATATATTTTTTGCGCCGCTCCGCCAGTCAAATTCCGTTGAAACGGTGTCGTCGTACATTGAGGAAGAATTTCCGTTCAAAAAAACAATATCTTTTGATGCTGAAATATCAGAAACTTTACCTGAAGAATTTTTTCCGAGCGTAAGGTTGCCGTTCAACAAGATAAAGTTGCCGGAAACATCAGAAGGCGCGTTCCATTCAACATTTTTTGCAGAATCGCCGCTCAAACTCAACGCAGAGATATAAAGATTTTTTTCAAGGTCTTCCGAGCCGACAATAATTTTTTCCGCCTCGATTTTTATCTCATCTTTCGCCGCACCGGAAAAATATACATCCGCAAGAAGAGAAACTTCGCCAGCCGTTACCAAATCTGAATCAAAACAGACAGATTTTGCAGAAACCTTGATTTTTGATGTGCCGCTCACAATGTCCTTGAACGAAACCGTAGCAGAATCTGTGTTTACTGCCGCAGAAAAATTGTTTCCAAGCGTAAGAGATTTTTCAAAAACAACCGCGCCGGAAGAGGCTTTAACCGAAAACTCCGACAAAGCAGTAACTGTGCCCGAAAAAGTCACTTTAGAACCAGTGACAGAAAACGGTGCTGCCATCGAAGTTTCCATCGCACCGGCAAAATTTACATCTCCGCCGGAAGAAACCGTTGTCTCCGCGCCGAGCGTTGTTTTCCCGGAAAAAGTCGCTGTAGTTTTTGCAGAGATTCCCAGTTTTGCAGTAGATGTCAAATCTTTTGCAAAAGAAACGGAGCCACCAGCCGCAGAAATCGTTGTTTCCGCGGAAATGTCCACAGCTCCGGAAAAATTTACATCTCCGCCGGAAGAAACCGTTGTCTCCGCACCGAGCGTTGCCGCACCGCCAAAAGACAAATTTCCATTCTCTGAAACAAGCTCTGTCTTTGTGACTGATGTCGTGACAGTAGAGTTATAGGTCTGGCCGTTTGTTGTCGTTATTTTTGCAGAAGAGATTCGCGACGCGCTGTTCGCCTCAATTGATTCCGCGTAGACATCCGCGTTGAAGGATATTTCCGCACCGGCGGTGATTTTTCCGAGCGGTTCTGCTTTCGTTCCGAGCGATGAGTAGAAAACCGCCTTGCCACCGCCAGTTACAGAGGAATCTGAAACCACAAGATTTTTCTTGCCAGAAGAAGTTACTGATGACGAAACATCCGCGGCACCGAAAACAAGATTTTTTCCGTTTGTTTCAAAACTTGTGTCCTGCAAAAGAGCCACAGAGACGGCGTTGACCGTTGCATCCG
>CAVGBY010000070.1:8302-10991 GCA_963627355.1 uncultured Prevotella sp.
CGCCGCCGAACGAAACCGTCTTGCAGCCTGAAAAGTTTGCCGTTCCAGAATTTGAGACCTTTCCTGAAAAGGCTGCTCTGGAAACACCTGTAAAATTAGCCGCCGCGGACTCTGAAACAGTCGCCGCCCCGGAAACTTCCAGATTTTTTACACTAAAATTAACTTCACCGGCAGAAAAAGCCGCAGTTCCAAGTTTTAATGTTCCTTCACCGGAAAAATTAATTGTCGCTCCGGAAGCCGCAGCCGAAAATGCCGTAACATCCAAGACAGTATCCGCACCAATCTGGATATTATAAGTGCGTCCAGCCGCAAAAGACATCTCATCAGAAACCGTTAAAGTTCCACCGCCACTTACAGTAAAATTTACAGAATCGCTTCCAAAAGAAGAATTTCCAAGTATAAGTTTTTCTGTTTCAAGCGAATAGCCCGCAAGATTTATTGTCACAAGTTCAGAGCCAACATCCGCGGAACTTCCATTATGACAGTCACCTACGTAAAGCTCTTTTAATGAATAAGGCAAGTCTGCATCCAATGTTGCCGTAACAGCATTTTCACCGGTAAAATAAGTATAGGCATTTTTCCAGTCAAGAGAACCTGGATAGTCGGCAGGATCGGAACCCCAAGCGGCAGTTTTTTTCCATTCAGTCCCATCCAACCAAGACCAAAATTTGGACTCTTCAGTGCCACTGTCACTGTTTGTATCGCTCCAGATTCCATCCCAACTTTCTGTTTCTGAGGAATCAGTGTACGGTGTCCAGCGGTAATAAACATCCTCTGAATAAGCATAAAAATCCAAAAAAAAGAATATACAAAGCGTGGCAAAGGCACACAAAAATCTGCGAGAAAAAACAAAAGAATTGCGTACAGAAAATAACTTCAACGAAATCTCCTGAAAAATCAGTTTTCTTACTCTTGATTATCGGAAATTATAACACAGTTTTTTAGAAGTAAAAAAGGAGGGCGTTACGGGAGGAAATCTTCCTCCCGTAGAGGGGGTAGGCGAAAACCGCAAGGTTTGAGCCGAGGGGGAGCCATCCCCCCCCCTTATAAAACTGCAAAACGAAACAAAGACTCATCCATAAAAAACTTAAATCTTTGCGAACGCCTGATCCAAATCCGCGATTATGTCGTCAATGTGCTCTGTTCCGATTGAAAGACGGATTGTGCTCTGCGTAATCCCCTGCTCGGCAAGCTCCGTTTCGTTCAGCTCGGAATGAGTTGTTGAGGCCGGGTGAATCACAAGCGATTTTACGTCCGCGACATTCGCAAGCAGGCTGAAAATCTTAAGACTGTCGATAAATTTCCATGCCGCCTCGCGACCGCCTTTGATTTCAAAAGTAAAGATTGACGCGCCGCCGTTCGGAAAATATTTTTCATAAAGCGCATGGTCCGGATGCTCCGCAAGCGACGGATGATTAACCTTTAAAACCTTTGGATTTTTCGCAAGATATTCAACTACCTTTTTTGTGTTTTCAACATGGCGTTCAATCCTAAGCGACAAAGTTTCTGTTCCCTGGATAAGAGCCCACGCATTGAACGGAGAAATCGCAGCGCCCTGATCGCGAAGCAAAATCGCCCTGATGTACGTCACAAAAGCCGCCCCCGGAACCGCATCCGCAAACGCAACGCCGTGGTAACTTTCGTTCGGCTCAGAAAGCGTAGGAAATTTTCCGGTCTTCCAGTCTGTTTTTCCGGACTCAACAATAATTCCGCCCAAAGTTGTTCCGTGTCCGCCAATAAATTTTGTCGCGGAATGAACAACAACATCCGCGCCGTGCTCAAGCGGACGAATCAGATACGGAGTTCCAAACGTATTGTCAACAATAACCGCAAGTCCGTATCTGTGGCCAAGAGCAATCAACGAATCCAAATCCGGAATATCAGCATTCGGGTTTCCCAAAGTTTCAAGGTAAAGAATTTTTGTGTTTTCTTTGATTGCGCCTTCAACTTCCTTTAAATTATGGGCATCAACAAAAGTTGTTTCAACGCCGAACGGCTTTAAAGTATGCTTTAAAAGATTGTAAGTTCCGCCGTAAATTGTTTTTTGCGCAACAACATGGTCGCCGGACTGCGCCAAAGCCTCTATCGCATAAGTAATCGCCGCCGCGCCGCTAGCCACCGCCAGAGCAGCCGAGCCGCCTTCCAGAGCGGCAATCCTTTTTTCAAAAACATCCTGGGTGGAATTTGTAAGCCGACCGTAAATATTTCCAGCATCCGCAAGTCCAAAGCGGTCAGCCGCGTGCCGCGAGTTGCGGAAAACGTAAGAAGTTGTCTGATAAATCGGGACTGCGCGTGCATCCGAAGCCGGGTCAGCCGCCTCCTGTCCAACGTGAAGCTGTTTTGTCTCAAAATGTGTATTGTCGAAAATTGCCATAATTAAATTCCTCTTTTTTTATTTTAAATTCAAAGGGGGAAAAGTCCCCCTCGGCAAAACCAAACCGCCGCAAAGCGTCAATTCGTTTTTGCCTACCCCCTTTCCTAGGAGCCGCGCTCCTAAAACCACGCTTTAAAAATTGTGAAAAAAATGTTTCAATAAAAAACTAAAGAAGGCAACAGGAACGCATGACTCCGTTTCTAAAATTTTCCCGCACAAGCTTTTCAAAGTAAAATTTCATTGCGTTCCTCCCATAAAAAAAGATAAATTAATTTTATGGCTAAAGAGTAATAATTATTACCCAGCAAGTCAATA
>CAVGBY010000071.1:0-7846 GCA_963627355.1 uncultured Prevotella sp.
GAAGCAGACCAGAAATAAAACCGATTATAACACCGGCCGCTTTTCCATTCATCATGGCAATATAAATGGAAGCAAGAAGAACCAAATCGGGAACAGCCAAAAGAAAAGAAAAATTTGAAAGAATAGTAGTTTCAACCATTGCAAGAATAAACAAAATCAATGTAGAAACTGAAAAAACTTTTATCATATTATTTCCTTGCTATTTTCTTGCATCGTTGATTTCGCGTATATCAACAACAATAACATTTTCCAGCCTTGAAAAATCTATGACTGGCGTAAGCTCAATATCCAGCGAAGAGTTGTAATCAATGACAGAAATCTTAGAAATAGTTCCAATCGGCAAATCGCGCATATAATTGCTGTTTTCACCGGAAGTTACAACAACATCGCCATAATGCAGATCTTCCAGGACACGCTTTTTGATATAATTCATCGCAAGCGGAAGCTCTTCCTTGCCCTTTCCTGTTACAAGACCAAGATCCCGCGAATTTTGAATTCTTGCTGAAACCGTACAGTTTAAGTTGTAAATCGGCATAACGATACTTGTAAAAGCGCCGACCTGAATAACTTTTCCTACAAGTCCAGAATTTCCATTCTGATAAGCAATTACGCTCATATTTTTTTTGATTCCGGATGAACTTCCCTTGTTGATTGTAAGATAGGCATAAAGGTTGTCCGCATCACGGCTGATAATCTGTGCCGGATAATTTTTCTCCTCAAGATGAGTTGTAAAATTCAACTGTTCCAAAAGACGTTCATTTTCTTTTCTGATTTCAGCATTTGAACGGCGCATCTGCTCATAGTTCTCAAGTTTTTTTGTAAGCTCAGCATACTCTTTTTTTAGACGCGCAAGTTCCTTTACCGCCCCAAAAGTGCTGCCAACCCCATCGGCAACTTTGTAAACACCAGCCTGAACAGATGAGAAAACTGTAAAACCAATCTTTTTAAAATTCAAGACAAAACTTCCGGAACTGAAACCTAATAGAACTCCTGAAATAAGCACAAAAATTACAAGCAAAAGTTCCGGCAGCCTAAATGAAATTTTATTTTTGTTCGCCATATCCTATCAGTCGTTAAGACTATCATAAACCGAACGGTCTGATGACATATCCCTAAAAAGCTCAAATGCTTCGCCGGCACCAAGTGCAACACACTCAAGCGGATTTTCAACAAGAATTACAGGAACACCAGTTTCTTTTGAAATAAGTTTTGGAAGCCCCTTTAACATTGAGCCTCCTCCTGTCATTACAATACCACGGTCAATAATATCAGAAGCCAGTTCCGGCGGAGTCTGACTGATTACGCTCTTAATTTCCTCCACAATGCGCTTTACTGGGTCTTTCAACGCTTCACGAACCTCAACACTGTCAATTTCCAGACGGCGCGGAAGACCAGTAATTGCATCCGTTCCCTTTAATTCCATTTTTTCAATAGTTTTATCAGCAGAAGCGTTTCCAATCTGAATCTTTAACCGTTCAGCAGCCTGCAAAGAAATGATAAGGTTATGAACGCTTTTTACATGCTTTACCAAAGCCTCATTGAATTTATCACCACCGACACGGATTGAACTTGTTATTACCATTCCTCCAAGCGAAATTACAGAAACCTCAGCCGTTCCGCCACCAATATCACAAATCATGTGTCCGGCTGGCTCATAAATAGGAATCTTCGCGCCGATTGCGGCCGCAAGTGACTCAGCGATAACCTCAACCTCTTTTGCCCCGGCTTTCAACGCGGCTTCAATAAGAGCCCGGCGTTCCACATCTGTAACGCAGGAAGGAATTCCGACTTTCATCCTAAGAGATTTAAATATCTGGTGTTTTGGAATAATTTTCTGGATAAAATATTTAATCATCCGTTCTGTGCTGTCAATGTCAGCAATTACACCATCCGCAAGTGGACGGATTGCAATAATGTTAGACGGAGTTCGTTCCAGCATATTTTTTGCTTCAGAACCTACAGCAAGAATGCGTTTTGTGCCTTTTTCTACCGCAACAACAGTTGGCTCGTCAATAACAATGCCCTTGCCACGCACATAAATCAAAGTATTACATGTACCAAGGTCAATACCTACATCAGTAGAAAATCTATCTAAAAATCCCATAAATCCTCCCGGATTTTCCTTATTTATTTTATTTTAATTATAATCTGCCATTTTTTTCAACGCGCCCTGATGGCTGACCTGAACACGCAACGCTTTTCGCCATTCCGCCCGGGCTTTCACCAGTTCACCTTTCTTTTCATATATTACACCAAGTCCGTAATATGCGTCACCTGAATTTTTATTTTTTTGCAAAATACCTTCAAATTCTTTCTGGGCATCGTCAAGTTTGTTTTCGTCAAGATAAATCAGCCCCAAAAGATTCTTGCTTTTCAGAACAAGACTATCATCCTTGCTCGAAGTTGTGATTCTATAAAGATACTGCTTTGCAACAGAAGCCTGCCCCAGTTTATAATACTGCTCCGCAATCGAAAGCAAAAGGGAATCCGACTCACGGACCAAAAGAGACTCTGTAAAACACTGTATGCTTTTCTGAGGCATTCCAAGAGCCGCATAGCAAAGACCAAGATATTCAGAAATATCATCAGCCTTGTAGCCGTGTTCCTTGCTCGCAACAAGATATTTTTCCGCAAGATCCGAATAATAATATGTGGAAACTGTGTTTTTATAGAAATAACATTTTCCCAGCATATACTCAAGCTGAGGAACTGCTGATTTTTTCGCATAAATAAGCGCAATCCTGATTGAATTTATAGCATCGTCAAGAAACATCTGCCCATCGGAAGAATCAAGGGAAGAAACAGCAAGATAAAAACAGGCAAACCCATGGTACGTAAGAGCAAAATTGTTAAAAGGGTTTACATCAAGAATATGCTGGGAAAGTTCATAAACTGACTTATAGTCATACTTCTTCCATGCTTTTAAAATCGTTCCAGTGTTCGCAGAACTAGACCTTTTCGCGCTGACTGTTGAAAATAAAAAATAAGATAAGACGATAACGCAAACAATGCCAACGGCAACAATAATGAGATTTCTTGCCAGATTACTTTTTCGCCTTGTTATATTTCCGTTATCCATAGTACACTTTTATATAAAAAAACAGATGGGAAAATAAGCCGGGTTCTGTCAACTGCTTTCGCAGTCCGTAACCATCTATCCGAACTATCTGTTACCAGACAGTTTTAGCAACCTACCCGAAGTATACAGCCCGGAAACCAACTTCTATACGGTCTTGCTCCAAATGAGGTTTGCCTGCCGCATCTGTTACCAGAACGCGCGGTGGTCTCTTACACCGCCTTTTCACCCTTACCCTTGCGGGCGGTTTATTTTCTGCTGCACTTTCTGTCCGACAAGGGATATGCAATAAATTACATCTACCACTGTCAGCCCGGTCATTGTCCGGCATTTTTCCGGTGGAGCCCGGACTTTCCTCACCGCAGACTTTTATCATAAAAAACTACGGCGCGATTACTTCCCATCTGTATAAATACAATCCTGAAAAATTTGAAAATCAAATTTCAAAAAGTATTAATCATCAGTTTCCGAATCAGAATCATCCAAATCATCATCTTCATCAACGATATTTTCATCATCAATAAATTCTGATGTATCAGAATCCTCTTCATCCTCAAATTCATCCTCTAACTCATCATCAGAATCAGCAAGACTTCCAGTGTCATTGTAGTATGTAATCTGCTCACCTTCGCTTGCTGCCTCATAATAAAGGATTCGGCTGCAATACGGACAGAAAAGAATGTTTTCTCCCTCGCGAACTTCATTTGCGAACTGTCCAGGAAGAATCATGTGGCAACCTGTGCAGACACCGTTCTTTACAGCAACAATACCTTCAGAGTTCCTCTGGATAATTCTCTGGAACTTAAAAAGAATTTCCTGATCAAGACCCGGAACAATCTGCTCCTCCTGATTTTTAAGTTCTGCGATTTCTGATTTATACGAAGACAACTGAGAATCCAAAGCCTTTTTACTTTCGTTTAAACTTGATTCTGTTGAATCGATAATAGCCTCATTTGTCTTTAGAATATCATTAAGCTCTGCAAACGATTTCTCCTCCTTCTGGAGTTCCTTCCGCACATCAGCCTCTTTTGCAGATGCCTCAGAAATCTGTTTGTCCAAAGCCTCGTATTCGCGGTGGGTTGTTATGTTATCCATATTTCTTTCACCGTCTTCACGGAGCTTAACAGCTTCATCAAGTTCAATCTTAAGCTGTCCAACCCTTTCTTTTACAGCCTCATATTCCCTATTTTTTTCGATATATTCCTTCTTCATTCGGGCAAGAAGTTCATCCTGAGAGCTTAACTGCTTTGGTGCCTCATCGATTTTTGATTCAAGTTCGTATTTGCGACCAAGAATTACCTGAAGGCTTTTTAGCCGGTCAAAGATTTCTGTTGTTACCATTATAAGTGTTCCTTAAATTACTGTTGTATCTTTAAAATATATAGAAAAAAAGGAAATATGTCTATAAAAGCGCCTGCAAAAACTATTTTTTAGCCCCTCAAAGAGAAAATCCTTTTTTTACAATGCCTAGTTTTCAATATAATCCCTAAGTCCATTTGCACGTCTTGGATGTCGAAGACGACGCAACGCCTTTGCCTCAATCTGTCTGATTCGTTCACGGGTTACATTAAAATAAAGTCCAACCTCTTCCAATGTAAGTGAATAACCGTCATCAAGGCCAAAGCGCATTTTAAGGACTTCCTGTTCTCGAGCAGGCAAAGTTCCCAGAACCTGACGAAGCTGCTCCTGTAGCAACTTGTACGAAGTCTGTGTCGCAGGATTTTCAACTTCCTTGTCCTCAATAAAATCTCCCAAAGAAGAATCCTCCTCTTCGCCAATCGGAGTTTCCAGAGAAATAGGCTCGCGAGCGACATTCTTCACCTGCTTTACACGGGCAACCGGCCATCCAAGCTGCTGCGCGATTTCCTCGTCTGTAGGCTCACGGCCAAGTTTCTGCAGAAGCTGCCTAGACTCACGGACAACCTTGTTAATCTGCTCTATCATATGAACAGGAACTCGGATTGTCCTTGCCTGGTCAGAGATACTTCTTGTAATCGCCTGGCGAATCCACCAAGTCGCATAGGTTGAGAATTTAAATCCTTTTCGATACTCAAATTTTTCAACTGCCTTTATAAGACCAATATTCCCTTCCTGCACAAGATCAAAGAACTGAAGTCCGCGGTTTGTATATTTTTTTGCAATGGAAACAACAAGACGCAAGTTCGCATTGATAAGACGGTTCTTCGCATCTTCCATCATCTTGCTTCCGCGCTTGATTTCCTGGGCTTTCTCAAGAATTTCGTCAATCGTGTTTTCAAATTCGTATTCAAATTTGCTGAGTTTGCGGTCAATCTTTTGAATCTGTGTATAAATATCACGTATATCGTCGGTCGTCATATTCAACTCAGATTCAATTTTTGCAGATTCAGAGCGGATAGAAATTCTGCGTCCCAAAGAACGAAGCTCCATCGCGTTGGAAATCCGCAGCTCCTTCATTTTCTTTTCCTGTTTCTGCCGGAATTCCTCAATCTTATTTTTTGCATCTCGGAATTTCATCGTAAAACGGTCAAGTTCCTCAGTCTGAATCTCAACTTTCATAAGCTGAGGCTGAATTTTCTCACGCAAAGCAACCAGCTGCGGATCATTAAAGATACGGCTGGACTGTTCAGACTTGTAGAGATTTTCCTTTATCGCCATATACTGCTTCATTTCCTGAAGCACAGGCTTTATATATTCACCGTAACAACTTTTCAGACGGCGTTTTTCCGCCATTTCCTCGTTGATTTCTTTTCTGGCTTTTCCCGGTTCATGCTGGTCAATCCTAGTGAACGCCTTTACCGCAATTCCAAAAAATTCAGGAATCATAATTCCGGATTTCAGCACAACATCTTTTATGATATTGTTTCCGTCCTCCATTTTCTTTGAAAGAATTACTTCCTGTTCTGCCGTAAGAAGATTTTCCTTGCCGATTTCACGCAGATAAAGTCTAATCGGGTCATCAATGCTAGATTCTTTATCACCATTTACAAGATGAATTTTCTCATCTTTTGTTAAATCCGTATCGTCAACGAGCGCCTCATCATCAAGCCCCTCGTCATCCTCAACATCATCAACATCCTCATCGTCTTCAACAGAAATATCTTCGTCATCGCCCTCATCTTCATCAAGATTCAAGCCAGATTCGATAACCTCGACATTTTCTTTCGCAAGAAGCTGAAGAACCTGCTCCATTTCAGGGGAATTTGTAAAATCCTGCCCCACAAGAGCAGCGATTTCATCATAAGTGATTCCGGACTTGCCTTTTGCGTAATCCAGAATTTTCTGAATATAAGGATTTACTTCCTGATCCATTTTACACCTTTTCTAATTCTTTAAAGACTTTATTTTATTATCAAGCTCAATTTTTCTTGAAAGAAGTTTTTGAAATTCAGCCTTATCGTCATCGGTCAGACAGTTGAAACCTCGAATCTGCTCCATAACCTTTTCCCTTTGACGCTCAGCGCTTCTTGACTTCAGCAGCATTACAGAATCCTTTACGGCATTTTCGGTGTTATCCCTAAATTCTCCAAGAGAAACCGCCCGGGTTATCAAATTGGAAAGATTCTCATCATCACAGTGATTCAGCAATGTTGTAAAAGACAAGGAATTTTCGTTAAAACATTCCTCAAGCATAACAAAAAGCTTTTTAGCGGAAGGATCTTCAAAATCGTCAGAAGTCAGTTCATTGCGCACAAGTGAATACTTTTCAAGATCGGCTATTATTGCCAGGAGGCTTCTTAATTCTGCATTGAGTTTTATTTTCTTCTGAACAGGATTATTTTTTGGCTGCCGGTTTTCAAGACGCTGACGAGCTTGCTCACGATTTACAAAATCTCTCTTCACGGCCTCCGGCTTTAAGTTGAACGCCTCGCACAACTGTGCAAGACAAGACTCTCTAAGTATATCCGACTGAAGGGCATCTAAATAAGGAAAATATTCGAGTGCGGCTCTAGTCTTTCCCTCAGGAGTATCAACAGGATACTCTTTCCCTAGTTTAGATAATAAAAAGTCGCTGTCTATAATAGCACCAGAAACTGCATTCGTCAAGATTTTTTCACCAAAATTCTGCATCAGCTCGGCCGGGTCTTTTCCGCCTTCAATCCTGATTACACGTGCTGAAAGCCCTGCTTTACGGAGCATAAGAATCGCACGCAAAGTCGCCTTCTGCCCGGCTCCATCCGCATCAAAGGAAAGAAGAACCTCGTCAACAAACGGGCGGACAATTTTTATCTGCTCTTCTGTAAGAGATGTTCCAAGCGGTGCCACCGCAAATTCAATTCCGCACTGGTGATAAGCGATGCAATCCATATAGCCTTCACAAAAAATAACTTTACGGTTCTCCTTTATGAATTTTTTTGCAAAATTGAAGGCATACAAAGTCTCGCCTTTTTTATACTGCACCAGATCGCCGCTGTTCAAATATTTAGGGCTGTTCGGATTATTATCAAGCTGGCGGCCACCCATCGCCACAACCTGCCCCTGCCGGTTAAAAATCGGAAACATAAGACGGTTTGAAAAAAAAGAGATATTCGGGTAATTTTTGCTGAAAAGCCCTGACTTTTCAAGGAATTCATTGCTGAAATTCTTTTTAAGCAGAAAATTCTTCAGCCATGTCCTGTCCGCCGGCGCATACCCAAGCTTGAATTTTTTTACAGTTTCCATAGAAAGCCCGCGGTCAGTTATATATTTCAGCGCAGGTTTCCCCTGGTCGGTTTCTGTCAAAAGATAATGAAACATGGAAGCAGTCCGCTCATAAAGCTCGATATATTCCTCACGGATTTTTAAGGTCGG
>CAVGBY010000071.1:7856-10753 GCA_963627355.1 uncultured Prevotella sp.
AAGGTCGGGTCTGGTTTTGCGGCACCGCCTGAATCATATTTCACAGGAATTCCAAAACGCTTCGCAAGAAATTCAACGGCATCTGGAAAAGTCATTTTCTCCTGCTCTTCCACAAATTTCACAACATTTCCGCCGGCACCACATCCAAAGCAGTGATAAAATTTCTTTTCGCTGTCAACATGAAACGAAGCCGTCTTTTCACCATGAAATGGACAGCAGCCCCAGAAATCGCCGTTTCCTTTTGACTCAAGTTTTGTATATTCACCGATAACCGAAACTATATCAGCAGAATTTACGACAGCATCAATTGTTTCACTAGAAATAAAACCTGACATTCAGCTACCTGACTTTTTTTGTGCTGTAAATATATCCTTCATTTACATGAGTGGAAAAATCTTTTGAAAAAACGTGCCGTCCGACATTCGCATCAACAAGCCTGAAAAAGTAATAATCAGTTTTCGCGGAATTTATCGCGGCATCCAGAGCGACAACCCCAGGATTCGATATCGGTCCGGGGGTAAGACCAGCCCATTTGTAGGTATTGTAAGGGCTGTCAATAGCAAGGTCATCGTATGTTATAATATCAGGATGAGGTTTCCCTTGAATTTCTGTAAGAATGTATTCTATCGTTGCGCATGAGTAAAGCCCGATGTTGTGCTTGAGCCTGTTTCTGAACACACTTGCGATAAGCGGCGCCTCGCCGTCAATTCGGTACTCTCGCTCAACAATCGAGGCAAGAACAACATCGCTGTACAGTTCTGCATTGCTCAAACCAGACGCATTTTCCACAGTTTTTAGCTTATCAAAAAAATTCTCAGCCATTTTTCTGACAACAGACTCGCCGGTCATCTTTGGAATGAAAAAATATGTGTCGGGAAACAAAAAACCTTCAAAAGATTCGCCGGGAATTCCATATTCAGAAAGAAGAGTTTTATTTTTTGCAGCAGACTTGAATTCTTCCGCGGAACAGACACCAGATTCATCAAGTTTCTGCGCGATCTTAGAGATTGTCAGTCCCTCCGGAAACGAAACACGGATATATTCCTGCTGTCCGGAAGAAAGAATCTTAAAAATCTCGGCATATGACATCGAATTTGAAATCTGATAGACACCGCTTTTCAAGGAAAAAGGCTCGGCCGAACCTGTAACAAGAATTCTTGGCAAGGTATAACGCGCGCAGACATAAAAAAGCAGACCACTGCGCACAAGCCCATTTTCCTTTAAAATTCCAGAAACTTTTTTCACCGATGTTCCGGCCGGAACTTCAACGCGCTGAACAGTCTTATTTTTTTCAGAGGAAACAGGCATGACCTGTAAAAAGGAAACGAATACACAGAATAAAACAAAAATGCAGATAATGGAAATAAAAAGCCGCTTGTTTTTCATACTTTTAACTCCTGATTTTTATCGGCAAAAGTGAAATTGGCTGTAAATAAAAAAAAACGAGCAAGTTCTTTCTTGCTCGTTTGACTTGGGAAGTCAGGGAATCGAACCCCATCCGGTTGCCCAAGAGATTTACAGTCTCCCGCAGTCCCACTGTGCCAACTTCCCTTTATAGAGCTGCCTGTAGGATTTGGACCCACGACCCCGAGATTACAAATCACGTGCTCTACCAGCTGAGCTAAGGCAGCAAATTACGATTTCGCGTAACGTGTTATTAGACTATACGAAACAAAAAAAAAGGTCAATAGCAAAAATGACAAATTTTCAAAAAAAATCAATTTTTGCAAAAATCAGGGCGAAGAACCTCTGCCCCGTCAAGATAAACATTTTCAAGAACAGAATTTTCCTCAAGGTAGACTGTCAAAAGCAGCCTGATCACCTTTTTCAGTCCGCCGCTTATATACGCCTCCTGGCTGCAGAACAAAGGAACTTTTGAAACATCAATGCCTTTATAGTCACGGCGAAGCGCAGCGCATGGATTCATCTTTTTCAAATCTTTTGTAAGCGTAAAATGCATTGAAACAATATCTGCGGAATCAACATTGTTCTTTTCAAAGATTTTTGCGCACATTTTTACAGTTGCCTCAGAAATCGAGTTTTTAGAATTTTCTGCGCAAATCGCGCCGCGGATTGCATACAAACGTTTCATGATTATTCCTGGTTGTTAAAAAATTTTTTTAGTCGGTTTACAAAATCTGAATTATCTTCCGGGCCGGAAGAATTTTCCAGCTCAAAAATAACATCTTTTATCCTTGAAAGAAATGCAGCCCTGACAGTCTTATACACCGGATAATCCGGACAAGAACATTCCTTTAGGACAACAGAGGAAAACTGGACCTCCTTGAATTTTTTGCCCAGGTCAACAAGAGACAACAAATCTTCCTGGGTAAGCGTCGCAGGCTGAAAAAACGGATCATTTTCAACTTTCTGCATTATCGCAGAGGAAAGCATTTTTGCGGCAGAGTCACAGGCCTGGTCAATGTACCGTTCAAATCCCGCCTGATCAGAAAAAACAAGCTGCTCGTAAAGAGAAACTATGGATTCAGCAGGAATATTCACGGAAAAGTCAAATTCAAAATTGTAGCTGAAATTTGAGTTAGTGTTTAACAACGTGCTGTAAAGCTCGGAAGATGGAAGTTCACCCGAAATCTTCTTGCTGACTGAATACGGCCTTAGCGCGAAGAGCTCAAGTTTTGTGTTGGTCGGAAGAAGAAATTCCCAGTTCCACGCAAATTTTCCGGGACAGACAGGCTCTTTCTGAATTCCGCAGGTTTTTGACTTTAAAATCCCTATGCTGTCAGGAGAAACCCGGAGCGATGTCCAGCCTATAAAAAAAACTGCCGCAGCACAGACAACGAGAATCAGAAAACAGGCAAATAAATTTTTAAAAAATTTTATCATCATTTCTCCCATAAAAAAAATTAAAAAATTTCAATCTTAATTCTGACTTGAAA
>CAVGBY010000072.1:0-2073 GCA_963627355.1 uncultured Prevotella sp.
CAGTATATCATTCCGGTTTTAACGTTTGAAAATATTGCCGCAATCCGCGGTTCGCTTTTAACGCCGTTCGGAAGTCCGCAGAATCTTTATATTTTTACCCAGAGCGGAATTTCTGCCTTTGATTTTATAAAGATGATGTTCCCTTTGTGGATTTTCAGTTTTTTTCTTCTATATATGTTCATTTTATTCCTGTTCAAGAAGAACCTGAACGAGGAAATCAAAATTGACCAGAACCATTTTGAAGAAACTGAATGGAAAAAAGAAAACAGGGCAAAAAGGATTTTATACATTTTCCTGTTCTTTTTTGTGATTTTTACAATTGTAACGCGGACAAAATTCTGGCCTTTAACGCTTATCATAGTCGCGGCGGCAGTTTTTATTTTTGACAAAAAGATTCTGTTAAAAACAGATTACGTTTTGATCCTAACGTTCCTATGCTTCTTTATTTTTTCTTCATCAATATGCGGTAATCCGTTTATCTCAGATTTTCTAAGAAAGTCTGTTTCTGCCCACGAATACGTCTGGAGCATTTTGCTAAGCCAGGTGATTTCAAATGTTCCGGCAAGCATAGTTCTGTGGCCTTTCTCCGGAAACGACGTCCACAACCTAAAAGCACTTTTATACGGCCTAGACAGCGCAGGCCTTTGCTCATTAATCGGAAGCCTTGCAAGCGTAATCAACCTGCGTCTTTACAGCCGCGAATTCCCGGGAGCAAAAAACACAAAAAACTTTATCGTAAACTTTACATGGATAAGCCTTCTGTTCTTTGCAATAGTCGTGCTCCCTCAGGCGGTTTTGATAGGGATGTGATTTTGATTCAAAATTTCCTTAAAAATGTTGAAAATACACAAAACTTTATGTAATATTTTACACACGAGGTCTTTATGGTCAGTTTTACACGTAATGAAATCATTTCAGTTTCTCAATTTGTGCGCAACTTTGCAACACTTCTAAGAACAGTCTGCTCCTCAAAAGAAGAAAAAATTGCCATCGTAAAAAACAACCAGATGCAGGCTGTTTTAATTCCCATTGAAGAATATGAAAAACTAAAATCATACGAAGAACAGTTTGAACAAAAAGAAATCTATAAAACAATCCAAAGCCGTAAAAACACTCCACAGTCAGAATATGTTTCTTACGACGATGCTCTAAAACAGGCAGGTCTTTAGTGGAATACAAAATCATATTCCATCCGGAAGCATTAAAAGAATTCTGCGCCTTAGACGGAAGCGTAAAACAACTTGTAAAAAAGAAGATATGCAGGTTTACAAAGACTCTTCCCAAAGAATTTAGAAGAAGTACAGTATTACAAGTTTACGGAGATTATTTCTACAAAAAAAAGGCGGCCGCCCCGGAGTTTTTGGAGCAGCCGCTTTTTACGCTAAAGCTCAAAACCTAGCAACTGCGGATTCTAAGCACTCTTGATTGCGATGCGTTTTGGAGTCGGAAGGGATTTTCGTGGCATTGTTACTGTAAGAACGCCATTTTTTACTTCTGCGGCAACTTTTTCGGATTCCACATCTTCTGGAAGTGTAAAGCTTCGGCTGAATTTCTGGAAAGAGCGTTCTTTTACAAGCCATTTACCATCTTCTTTCTTTTCAGATTTTTCTTCCTTTTCTTTTTTGTCTTCTGAAGAGATTGTAAGAACATTGTGGTTAAGCTCGATGTTCACGTCTTTGTCTGTTTTTCCAGGCATATCCATTTTTAATGTGTAAGCACCAGAATCTTCTTTTATGTCTACTTTAGGTGCCTGAAAAACCTTTTTTAAGTTGATAGATGGCATCATGTATCTGTCATCCGCAAAATCACCAAACAAGTCATTGAATAAAGCTAATTCGTTCATATAATGCCTCCTATGTGAATTACTAACTTTTCTGGCCGGCCTTATTCCAGCCTTCACTAATACATTATGCAAGTTGCGTGCCAAGTGAAAAAAATCAGCCGAATTTCATTTTTTTTTAAGAAAAAGGATAAAAGCGAAAGCGGATTTACGATTTGCGAAGACTTTGTGCGATAAAAAAGATTAAAGTTGCAACGCAACCCCGATAATTACAAGCGCAGCGCGAGCACAAC
>CAVGBY010000072.1:2083-10393 GCA_963627355.1 uncultured Prevotella sp.
GTCTGGAACAAATCGGAAAGCTGCTGAAAGCGATTTTTCACAATCCATAAAAATTGAAGTCCAGATGATTTTTGGGTATTTTTTACGCAGTTTTTGTGATGCGGCGGCTAAAATTGAATATTTTTTGTTCAAAATCTGTTTTTTTGTTCTGGAAGTGATTTTTTTTTAATCTGAAAAATCTTATAATGGTTGAAAAATATCCGGGGCGTTACGGGGTGTCCCCGTTAGAAGGGGCAGCGGAAAAAGATGTGATGGTTGAGCCCGCCGAAACCTGAACATCTTTTGCAGCGCGGGGAAGACTTTCCCCCTCCCCATAACTGAAAAAAAAAGAGGCAGATATGAGCGTAAAAATTTTTATAGATGGAAAAGAAGGTACAACGGGGCTTAAGATTTTTGAGCGTTTTGCAAAACGGTCTGACATTGAGATTCTTCAGATTGACGAAGAAAAACGAAAAGATGCCGCCGAACGAGCAAAAATGATTAACTCGAGCGATTTTACTTTTTTGTGCCTGCCTGATGCGGCTGCCATTGAATCGGCGGAACTTTGCACAAATCCAAAAACTGTGATTATCGACGCTTCCACTGCGCATAGGACAAATCCTGAATGGGCTTACGGATTTCCGGAACTGGACAAATCTTTCCGCCAGAAAATTATGACTTCAAATAGAATTGCGGTTCCAGGCTGCTACGCCTCGGGTTTTGTGGCGTTGGGCTATCCGCTTGTAAAATCAGGAATTATGCCTGCCGACTACCCTGTTGCAATTCACGCGGTTTCCGGTTATTCAGGAGCGGGAAAAAAGGCAATCGCACAGTACGAGGCGGCTGACCGCAACCCGGAGCTTGACTCACCGAGGCTTTATGCCTTGACGCAGGCGCACAAACATCTTCCAGAAATGAAAAAAATCGCCGGTCTTGATTTTGAGCCGATTTTTAATCCTTACGTATGCGACTATTTCCAGGGAATGACTGTTACAGTCGGGCTGCACGCTCGTCTTTTGGCAAAAAAAGTTTCCGCGCACGACGTATGGGAAATGATGAGCGAACACTACAAGGACTGCAATTTTGTAAAAGTGGCGGGATTCATGGGCGAAGGCACGTTGAATGAACAGTTTATCCCTGCAAACACATTGGCCGGAACAAACAATATGCAGATTTTTGTCTACGGCAACGATGACAGAATCATGCTTACAAGCCGTTTTGACAATCTTGGAAAAGGCGCGAGCGGCGCGGCGGTGCAGTGCCTGAATATCAGAATGGGAATAGACGAAACAACCTCATTGATTTAGAACTGGAAAATTTCTTTCAATTTTCATCGTGTTTCTATTGACAGTAACATACAGTATTTCTATAATGTTACTATTCATAGAAACAAAAATTCAGGCAAACAAATAGGTCGAATTTAGAGTTTTATTGATTTAGTAAAGAAATTGAATGTGCTACCAGAAAAAGCGCGTCAATTCGCTAGATAGCAAAGCTATCTTACGCGGAGCGTACAAAGTATCGGACTAGGCTATCTCACCGAATGGCTCGGTTGACGCTTACTTTTTCTTCCCGCCCATTCAATTTATTCTTTCTGAGAAAAACTCGAATTTTGACCAAATATTCCCTGGATTTTTCTGGAGATTGATATGTTATACGAAGTTCTTCCGGGAGACCGATTCACTCCTTTTTCTTTGGCAAAAAAATTCAACGCAAAAGCCGTTCTTGAATCAGCAAATTTTTCTTCGGGCAAAGACCGGTATTCAATGATTATGCTCGACGAGGCGTTTCGGGTTATTCAGGATGAAAACGGAATTGCGATTGTGCTTAACGGTGAGCGCCGTCCTGTTTACGCGATGAAAGGAGACATTCTTGATGTTCTTGCGGAAATTGCGGCGGAAAATCCGGCGGAGGAGGGCTTTGATTTGCCGATTCCGGCGGCAGGAATGGGTTACCTTAGCTACGAATTCTGCGCAAAATGCGACACGATTCATCTTCAAAAACAGGAAGACCAGCTGAACATTCCAGAAAGCGCGTTTGTTGTCGGACACACTTTTATAATCTTTGACCATTTCTATGAAAAAATCTATATCTGCGCGCAGAACTACAAGGAGCATCAGATTGATTTAAAGGCCGCAATCGAAAACATAAAAAAACGTCTTTCTGATTTGGATTTTTCTTATCTTGCTGAACCAGAAACAAACTACGAGACAACTGTTCTTACTGACGAGGAGCAGAGCAAAAAAGAATACTGCGAAAAAGTCGAGGCGCTGAAAAAAGAAATTTATGCCGGAAATATCGTTCAGGCGGTTCCAAGCCGCAGACTTCAGATAAAAAGCGAGGTTCCGGCCCTTGAAATTTACCGCAGGCTGCGTTCTGTAAATCCTTCGCCATATATGTTCTACCTTGATTTTGAAAGTTTCCAGCTTACAGGCGCTTCCCCGGAAAGTCTTGTACGCGTTCGGAATGGAGAAGCGATGATTCACCCGATTGCAGGAACTAGACACCGGGGAAAAAATCCTTTAGAAGACAAGCAGCTTATGGAAGAGCTTTTGAACGACCCGAAAGAACGAGCAGAGCACCTTATGCTTGTTGACCTTGCGCGGAATGACCTTGGCCGTGTGTGCAAAACCGGCAGCGTTGAAGTAACCCGATATATGTTCACGGAACTTTACAGCCACGTGATTCATCTTGTTTCAGAAGTAATCGGAAAAGTTGATGACGATACTCCTGCAATAAAAGTGCTGCGTGCGGCTTTTCCGGCTGGAACAGTGTCCGGAGCGCCAAAAATAAGCGCAATTGAGATTCTTTCTTCCCTGGAAAAATACAAGCGCAATTTTTACGCCGGGGCAGTCGGCTACATTGGAAACAAGAACAACCTGGATTTTTGTATTGCAATCCGCTGCGCGCTAAAACAGCAGGATGTGTGGACGCTGCAGGCAGGCGGCGGAATTGTCTACGCAAGCAACGCCGAGCGTGAATTTACAGAAACCTGCGAAAAACTGGGCGCAATGAGAGCCGTAATCGAAAACACAAAGAAATAACAGGATGAGCGGAGGAAAATATGATTTTATTATTGGATAATTACGACAGTTTCACATATAACGTTTATCAGTCACTTGCAAAACTTACACAAGAAGAGATAAAAGTTGTCCGCAGCAAGGAAATCACTCTTCAGGACGCAATAAAAATGAATCCGGCAAAACTGATTGTTTCTCCAGGCCCTGGCCGCCCGGAGGATGCAGGAATTTCTGTCGAGGCGATAAAGTATTTTGCAGGAAAAATCCCGATTCTGGGAATTTGTCTTGGACATCAGGCGATTGGCTATGCGTTTGGAGCAAAAATTGTAAACGCAAAATTTATAAAGCACGGAATTGCAGAGCAAATCAACCTTGACGAAAAAGGAATGTTCCGTCTTATGGGAAAACGCGAAACTTTTACACGCTACCATTCGCTTGTAGTTGATGAAAAAACTCTTCCGCAGGATTTTGAGATTTCCGCCCGTGCAGATGATGGTGACATAATGGGAATCCGGCACAAAACCATGCCGATTGAAGGAGTACAGTTCCACCCGGAATCGATCGCCTCTCCAAAAACAAAAGAATTTTTTACAGCATTCTTGAATTACCGTGCAGAAGCATTTCCGGCAAGCCAAGTTCTTTCTTCTTTAATTGAAGGAAAAGATATGAGCCGCAGAACTGCCGAAATGTTCATGGAAGATTTAACAGATGGCTGCATGGATGAACGGATGACATCAGCAATTCTTGTCGCCCTTGCAGCAAAAAAAGCGACTCCAGAAGAAATTGCCGGCTGCGCAGGTGTTCTTGTTGCAAAACGAACGCCGCTTCCGCTTGAAACAACAGAACTTACAGACATTGTTGGAACTGGCGGAGACAGCAAAGGTTCATTCAACATAAGTTCAATGAGCGCATTATGCGCCGCAGCCTGCGGACTTCCTGTCGCAAAACACGGAAACCGAGCGGTTTCTTCAAAATCTGGTGCAGCGGATTTTTTTGAGGCGCTTGGAATCAAAATTGACAACACACCTGCAAAAACCGCGGAAATAATCAGAAAAACAAATTTTGGATTTTTGTTCGCGCCGGTTTATCATTCCGCAATGCGTTTTGCCGGTCCAGTCCGCAAAATTCTGGGAGTAAAAACAATAATGAACCTGATTGGTCCGCTTTCAAATCCTGCCGGAGCAAAATATCAGATGCTTGGCGTTTATTCACCTGAACTTCTTGCGCCGGTTGCCCGGGCCTCTAAACTTCTTGGAGCAAAAAGAGTCATGGTTGTTGTTTCAGAAGACGGATTTGATGAAATTTCGCCGGTTGTGGGAACAAAAGTTTTTGAAATTGACGAAGACAACAAGGAAAAAGAGTACACAATCGAACCTGCAGATTTTGGTCTTTCAGGATGCAAGGACGAGGAGCTTTCCGGCGGAACTGGTGCAGAAAACGCGCAGCTTGCAAAAGAGCTTCTTAAAGGAAAAGGCCGAAGAACTTTAAAAGCCGCGGTGGCATTAAATGGCGGAGCCGCGCTTTACATTGGTGGAAAAGCAAAATCAATCAAAGAAGGCTGCGTAAAAATCATCAGGGCAATTGATTCTGGCGCAGTTGCAAAAAAACTTGAAGAAATCAAGAAGGAAAGCAACAGCTAAAATGGATATTCTTACAGAAATTTGCGAAAAACGCCGTTCGGACATAAATAACAAAGGTTTTTCTTTTGGACACAAGATTCCGCAGAAAAGACTCCGACCGATTGTGCCATTCCTGCAGACGCCGGGAACAATTCTAGAAATAAAACGAGCGTCGCCTTCAAAAGGCTGGATTGCGCCGGAACTGGATGCGGCAAAAACAGCAAAAAACTACGTAAAAGCCAGAACAAAGGCAATCAGCTGCCTTACAGAAGAAAACTACTTCCACGGTTCGCTGGAAGACTTGCAGAATGCCGCAAAAAAAGCAGGCAAAAAAGCCGCGGTTTTAAGGAAAGATTTTTTGCTTGAGCCGGAAGAAATTGAAATTTCGTATCTTTGCGGTGCGGATGCGGTTCTTTTAATCGCACGAATTCTTGGGCAGGAAAAACTTCTTGCGATGGCAAAAAAAGCGTTTGAATTTGGAATTTCTGTTCTTCTTGAAATCCGTGAGGAAAGTGACATCGAAAAAGCGTTTGCGGTTCTTGCCCTTGCGGATTCTATGGCTTGCAGCAAAAAAATAATTCTTGGAATTAATTCCCGGGATTTATCTAATTTTACAATTGATTTACTGATTCCGCTCAAGCTAAAAGAAAAAATCAGAAAAATCTACAATAAAAGCGGAGAAACTTTTCCGTTTCCAAGAATAACCTCCGAATCTGGAGTTACTAGTCCGCAGGCGGCAAATTTTGTCGGAAATCTGGGTTTTCACGCAGTTCTAATCGGCGAGGCTGCCGCAAGAAATCCTAAAAATGCAAAAAAACTTGTAAAATCATTTTGCAAGGCGGCAAATTCTAAAAAACTTGAATACGAATATTCATTCTGGAAGAAAATTTCCGCCCGGCTTGAAGAAAAATCAGAAAAACCGCTGGTAAAAGTCTGCGGAATAACCACAAAAAAAGACGCAGTAAAATGCGCTGAACTAGGGGCGGACATTCTAGGATTTATTTTTGCAGAAAAGTCACCACGCACGAACAAACCGGAAGATTCTGAAAAAATCAGAGAAATCCGCGCAGAACTGAACCAGCTTTTTGAATCAAAAAAACTGAAAAAAATGTCGCTTCTTGTCGGAGTTATCGTAGACCCTTTTTCAGAAGAAGGAAATTCGGTTTTTCAGATGTGCTACGAAGGAATTCTGGACGGAATCCAGTTCCACGGCTGCAAAAATCTTGCCCGCGGAGAATTTGGCTATGCGGCAGTTCCACTTGGAACAGAAAACGACCTGGTTGCGTTGAAAGAGCTTTATTCAGCAGGGTTTCCACGAGTTCTTGTAGACGCAAAAAACCTGAAAAGCTCGAATGCAGACGGAGATTCGCGTTACGGCGGAACAGGAAAAACAATTCCGTCTGAAATCATAGCAAAATCAAAAAAAGCGGGGCCGTTGTGGCTTAGTGGCGGTCTGAATCCGGAAAATATCCGCGATATGATAAAAAACTTTCAGCCGGAGCTTGTTGACGTTAATAGCGGCCTTGAATCAGAACCCGGCAAGAAAGATTTTTCTAAACTTGAACAATTTTTTTCAGCAGTTGAATCTGCTGTTCAGCAATAATTTTTAGGGAGAAAATTTACTAAAATGACAGAATCAGATAAAGGTTTTTTCGGAAGATTTGGCGGACGCTACGTCGCAGAAGTTCTTCGCCGTCCGGTTGAAGAATTGGAAGAAGCATTCCATAAATGCATGGAAGATCCGGATTTTTTAAAGGAACTGGAAGAAATCCGCACAGATTTTATCGGTCGCCCTACTCCGCTTTATTACGCAAAACGGCTTTCAGAACAAATTGGCGGCGCGCAGATTTATGTAAAACTTGAAGGGCTTGCAAATACCGGCGCGCACAAAATCAATAACGCAATCGGTCAGGCTTTGGTTGCAAAACGAATGGGAAAAACCCGCATTATCGCGGAAACCGGAGCCGGACAGCACGGAGTCGCGACAGCAGCAGCCTGCGCAAAACTTGGGCTAAAATGCCGTGTCTACATGGGCGAAGTTGATGTACGCCGGCAGCAGCCAAATGTCTCAACAATGGAAATGTATGGCGCAGAAGTTGTTCCTGTAACAACCGGCTCAAGGATTCTAAAGGACGCAATCAACGAGGCAATGCGCGACTGGGCGGCAAATTTCAGCGATACGCATTATCTTATCGGCTCGGCGCTTGGTCCTGCGCCATTTCCGGACATGGTTCGGGAATTTCAGTCTGTTATCGGGCGGGAAACAAAACAGCAAATGGCAGAACGTGGCAAAAAGATTGACGCAATGGTTGCCTGCGTTGGCGGCGGTTCAAATTCAATAGGATTTTTTGAGCCATTTATAAATGAAAGTGAACCTTTGCTTTTTGGAGCAGAAGCCGGCGGAATCGGACCTGGAAAAGGCAACAACGCAAGCCGGATGGTCGGAAACGACGCAGTTGACGGAATCATGCAGGGATTCAAGACGCGTTTTCTTCAGGATGAGGATGGGCAGGCCGGTCAGACGCGCTCAATTTCCGCAGGCTTGGATTATGTGGGAATCGGGCCGCAACTTGCATATCTTGGTGAAACAGGACGAATAAAATTCGAAGCCATAAAAGATGAGGAAGCCTTGAACGCAGTTTCAGTTTTTGCAAAGACGGAAGGAGTTCTTTTTGCAATGGAAAGCGCCCATGCCGGCGCACTCGCATTAAAACTCGCTTCAAAAATGCGCAAGGACCAGAATATCGTGGTGAATATGTCCGGCCGTGGCGACAAGGATATTTTTATCACCTGTCCGGTTTTCCGTCCGGAAGAATGGAAACAGTTCCTTCAGGCAGAACTAGAACGACTGAACGCAGGAAAAGATATTCATTTTGCAGCCTCAATGGCAAAAAACAACTAAAATTCCAGGAGTTTATATATGAGCAATATTTTAATGTCACATCAGGTTGCAGGTTATCCGGATGACGAAACCTGTCTTGCTGCAGGAGAAGCCCTTATCGCAGGCGGAGCAAAAATTCTTGAAGTCCAGCTTGCTTTCAGTGACCCAAGCGCAGACGGAGTTGCTATTCAGACCGCCTGTTCAACTGTTCTTGCAAGAAAATATACCGTAAAACAGGGAATGGCCTACATGGCAGAAATGCATCGCCGTCATCCAGAAATCCAGATTTTCATAATGACTTATGCCTCTCTTGTTTACCGTCCGGGCGTTGAAAATTTTGTAAAAATGGCAGTTGAATCCGGCGTTACCGGACTTATTGTTCCAGACCTTCCTTTTGACTGCGACGAAGGACTTACCGCGGCCTGCAAAAAATACGGAATCCATAATATTCCTGTAGCCGCGCCTTCTATGACAGACAAACGCCTGAAACAGATGACCGACCAGAAATTTGAATACATATACACCGCGCTTAGGGCTGGAATCACAGGAAGCAAAACCGTTGTAACAAAAGAAATGCTCGATTTTATTGACAGAACCTCTGCCGGAGGCGCAAAAATCCTTGGCGGATTTGGAATCACCAGCGGAGAACAGGCAAAATTGATTGCGCCGCACGTTTACGCGATTGTCGCCGGTTCAGTCTTTGTAAATATAATCCGCGAAAACTTCAACGCAGAAAATCCAAAGGAATCAGTGCCGGTAATCCAGAAAAAAATCACGGAAAAGGCAAAGGAACTGTGCTGTTAAGTAAAAG
>CAVGBY010000073.1:0-10388 GCA_963627355.1 uncultured Prevotella sp.
TATTCCTCTAAATTGCTTATTAATGGATGAAATATTATAAATCAATCTATAGAAACATTCAATTCAGAAAAATATAAGAAAATTCAACCGAAACTTAGACAATTGAAATCCTAGTGTAAATGAGAAAAATTCTTGCCGAAAACGCTTGAAAATAGTGAATTTCTTTAGAATTTCGTTGCATATTAATACCAAATTTTGTATATTCAAGAAATAGATAGTCTATTTTTGGAATATCTAAAAAATAATATTTGGGAGTATTAAAAAAAGTATGTCTGCTGAAAACTTGATAGAACATATCAGTTCTATGATGAATTTTGTAAATATTCAGCGGCTGTGGATGCAGCGTCATTTAGAGCCGATTGCAAAAAAATATAAGCTAAAAATGTCTGATTTGAGTTTGATGCTTTTGCTCCATATTAATAAAGAAATTAAAACTGCAAAAGATGTTGCAAATTTTAGCGATTTGAAGAGAGGAAATATTTCGCTGCTAGTGGAATCTTTGTCTTGCAGAGGTTTTATAAAACAGCTTGCCGTTGAAGGCGACAGACGAATGAAAAGGCTGGTTCTTACTTCAAAATGTGATGAGATTTTAAAGCAATGCGATGAGATTCTGCTTGTTCTTTTTAAACTTATGGTTGAGGGAGTTGCAGAAGATGAACTTTTAGGAGCAAGACAGGTTTTTATAAAAATGTATGAAAATATAATAAAGGAAGAGCAAAGAAATTTGGAGGAGAATAAATGAATTCTAAATTAATTAGATTTTTGGCGATTTTTATTGCTTTTGCTTCTTGTGGTTTTGCATTTTCCCAAGAATCAGATTCAAATAAAAAATTAGTTCTTACTGTTGATGACGCAGTAAGCTATGCGCTGAAAAATAACCAGTCGCTAAAAAGTGCCGCAATTGACCTGGAGATAAAAAAACGCGCGAACAGTAATTCGTGGAATACGTTTTTGCCAAGTGTTGGCATTAGTGGTACTGCGGCAAGAACAACAGATATTGATTCAACATTGCAGAGCGCAAATGGCTCATTGCAGATGATGAATCTTATTGGAGAGGCTCTTCCGGAGGCTAAAATTCCTATATCATCTTTATATGAAGATGAAGAAAAATTACATTGGGCTGTAGTTGGAAATGTTGGTGTTTCTTGGGCTTTTAATTTAGCAATGGTTTCTCAAATTCAAATTGCGAAAAAACAGTATGAATCAGGTTTGATTTCTTATGACACTTCTTGTACTAAAATGGAAATGAACATCAGAAAATTGTTCTATGGGCTCTTGATTCAGCAGGAAAATTTGAAAATCAATAAAGATAGTCTTGCAAATGCAAAAGCGCGTTATGAACAGGCTGAAATAAATTATAGGAACGGCCTTACTCCTGAATTGCAAGTTTTGAATAGCCAAGTTACTTATGAAAATAAAAAGCCTGAAGTTTTAAAAGCAGAAAACCAGCTGAACCAAAGTTTTGATACGTTTGCTTTTCTTTTGGGGCTTCCTTATGGAACTAAAATTGAGTTAGAAGGAGATATAAATCCAGAAGATGTTATAGTTGATGCTTCTGAACTTGTAAAAGATTATATTTCTTCCAGCAATGAAATTCTTTCAATGAAAAAAACTATTGAAATTGCAAAGTTGGGATTGAACGCAAAAAAGCTTTCTATTTATACACCAAGCCTTGCTGTAAATTATTCATATAGTCCGCTTTTTTATTCTTTTGGAGAATGGAAAACTGGAGGCGATATTGCTGATAATGGAAGTCTTTCTTTGACAATAGCATTTTCTGATGTTTTGAGTTGGCTTCCATGGTCTTCTGCCGCTCAGGGAATAAAGGATATAAAACAGCAGATTGTACAGGCAGAACTTGGTTATGAACAGCTTGTGAATAATGCGGAAGTTGAAATTCATAAACTTGTTGATAATCTTGAAGTTGCAAAAGTAAATATACAATCAATGGAAGCTAATGTTGCTCTTGCTAAAAAAGCATACAACTCAACTTTAAGGGCATTTAATAATGGTACACAAGAATGGCTTTCTGTCAGAGAATCTGATGCTTCTTTACAGCAGGCACGTTTGGGATTGATGAATGAAAAATTTAATTATATTTCAGCAGTTCTGGATCTTGAGGAAAAATTAAATACTAAATTGTTAAAATAAGCCGGGCGTTGCGGGCTGGCGTTTGAAGCCCGCACGGTGGGTAGACGAAAAGACAGAAGTCGGAAACTGATGTCTTTGAGGCGTAGGGCGGTTGCCCGCCCTTCTGAATGAGAATATGGCGTCTGCAAAAGGCCTTGGACTTTTGCAGATTAGTGAGCGGCGAAGACGCGAACGTTGTTGTCCGCCCTTAAAATGAAAAAAAATAGGAGAATATATGAAAACGGTGAAATTTTTTGCGGTTGCGGGATGTGTTTTGGTTGCTTCTGCAATACTTGCTGGTTGTAATAAAAAGGTCGCGGAGGATGCCTCGCAGGCAGAAACGGTATTTGCTGTAAATGTCTATAAGGCTGTTCCTAAAAACCTTGATGATTATCTTGAATTTGGAGGAAATGTCCAGACTGCGTCTAGCGTTGATATTTATCCAGATGTTCAGAGCGGAAAACTTTCTAGAATTCTTGTTAAGGTTGGCGATAAAGTAACAAAAGATCAGGTTCTTTGCGAAGTTGACGCGAGCCGCCCGGGTATGGATTACAAGAACAGTCCGATTAAAGCGCCGGTTGCGGGAACTATAACTTCTTTTCCATATAATATTGGTCAGACGGTTTCTGCGGCTATGCCGGTTGGAAAAATCAGTTCAACTGGAACTTTGGAAGTAAAAACAAATGTTGCGGAACGTTTTGTAAGCCGAATTTCTATGAAACAAAAGGCGGAGCTTACATTTGATGCTTACCCGGGAGAAAAATTTCCTGCGGTTCTTGTGGAGATTGACCCTGTTCTTGATATAAGTTCTAGAACTTTGGGAATAAAGCTGGTTCAGACTCCTTCTGATTCTAGGCTTAAGGCAGGAATGTACGCAAGAATCAAACTTGTTACAGACACAAAGAAAAACACAATTGTAATTCCGAACAACGTGATTGTTACAAGAAATGATGAGGATATTGTCTACATTGTTGATTCAATGACAAATACGGTAAAGGCAAGTCCGGTAAAAAAAGGAATCCGTGTTGACGACAAGCAGGAAATTCTGATGGGAATTGCACCTGGAGATTTGGTTGTTATAAAAGGTCAGGCGCTTCTTGCGGATGATGCAAAAGTAAATATTGTTTCTATTGTTGAATAGGAATTTTCTTTGTTTTATTTGAGTTTTATGGGAGATTAAATGTCTTTTTCTAAATTAGCTGTAAAAAAACCGGTAACGACTCTTATCTTTTTTATTCTTGCTACGTTGCTTGGTATTTATTGTACAACGAGCTTGCCGATAGACTTGTACCCGGAGATGGATATTCCATACATTATAGTTTATACAAGTTATTCAAATGCCGGCCCGGAAGAAACTGAAAAAAGTGTAACGCGAACAATGGAAAGTTCCCTTTCTAGCGTTACTGGATTGAAAAAATTGCAGTCACAGTCAATGACTGGAACTTCGCTTGTTATTCTTGAATTTGAATATGGAACTAACTTGGACGAGGCAAAAGCGGATATTCGTGACAAAATCGATATGATTCGCAATTATCTGCCGGACAATGCCGATTCCCCGATTATATTCCAGATGGATCCTTCAATGATTCCGATTATGGGTCTTGTTGTTTCTGGAACGCGAACACCGGAAGAATTAAGTTCTTATGTTGAAGATATAATTCAGCCTAGGCTTGAGCAGGTTGATGGTGTAGCTTCTGCGACTCTTGTCGGTAACAGTGAAAAGTGCATTAAAGTTGAAGTTCCGCGCGACCGTCTGGATGCCTACGGACTTACAATTACTCAGATTTGCCAGATGATTGGAGCCCAGAATATAACAAGTTCGGGCGGACAGATTGAACAGGGCGACACAAATTATACGATTTCGGCGGAAGGAACTTATAAATCTGTTGATGATGTAAAAGGAACTGTTGTTACATACAAGGCTAATTCTAGCGGTGAGCTTGTTCCGATTCTTCTGCGTGATGTCGCGAATGTTTACGAAGGTTACAAGGATGTTACTTCTGAGGCGTATATCGGCGGAAAGTCTTGTGTAATGCTTATGATTCAAAAGCAGTCGGGAAAAAATTCTGTTGCGACTGCCGAAAAATGTCGTACTCAGGTTACAAAGATTTTGCAGGAGCTTCCTGCTGATGTTCAGATTATCGAGGCGTACAACACAACTGACGATATTAATGATACAATCAAAAATGTTGTAAGCTCTTTGCTCCAGGGAATTGTTCTTGCAGTTGCTGTTCTTTATATTTTCTTGCGTTCTGTAAAAAGTACGTTCATTATTGCGCTTTCCATTCCGATTTCTGTTCTTATCACGCTTGCACTGATGTATTTCTGCGGATTTTCAATCAATATGATGACTCTGTCCGGATTGCTTTTGGGTATCGGTATGCTTGTTGATAACTCAATTGTAATTCTGGAAAACATATTCAGTTACCGTGAGCGTGATGCAAAGGCTGATGTTGCGGCGGTTCTTGGTTCAGAAGAAATGCTCGGCTCAATTTCTGCCTCAACTTTGACTTCGGTTTGTATCTTTCTTCCAATGGTAATGTTCCAGAAAATGCTTGGAATGATGGGAAAACTTTTTGTTTCCTTTGCGTTTACAATTATTTTCTCGCTTTTGTGTTCATTGCTTACAGCCGCGGTTCTTGTTCCGGTTCTTTCTTCAAAATATCTTATTGTGGAAAAACAGTCTGAACGGAAAATGCCTAAATGGCTTCAGGGGTTTGACGGTCTGATGAGCCGGTTTTTTACGTGGCTTGACAATGCTTATGCCGCCGGCGTAGAAAAAGTTTTGCGTCACAGAAAAGTTGTTATTATTTCGTTGGTTGTGCTTTTTATTGGCTCAATTTCTGCGGTAAAGATTATTGGATTTGTTTTTATGCCGGAAGAAGCGACAACTACTGTTTCTGTTTCCTTGGAAATGCCTAAAGGAACGACGCTTGAGCTTACCCGCGAAGTTATCCAGCAGTATGAAGCGAACGTAATGAAAGATTTGAATGGCGTAAAGTATTCTCTTATTTCTGTTGGCGGTTCAACAATGATGTCCAGCGCCTCTGATTCTAATACTGCGACACTTAGAATTTCTTTGTATCCTGAAAGTGAGCGACTGGCCGGATATGATAATGAAAAATCAACCAAGGAAAAATGCCGAAAATACTTTAATTCATTCCCTGGCGCGGAATTTACGTTCAGTACCGGAATGAGTTTTGCAAGTTCAGCGATTGATGTTGTGATTCGTTCCGATGACTTGGACTTGGCCCGGGCAACCTCAAAAGAAATTCAGAATGTAATTAAAGAAAAATGCGCTGATTATGTAAACGAAGTGACAAGCGACCTTGAGGATGGACTTCCGCAGCTTAAGATTAATTTGGACAGAAACCGAATGTACGAGCTTGGCGTTACGGCTTACGGTGCAGGAACAGAACTTAACGCCGCTGTAAACGGAAAAACTGCCAGCCGCTACGATGATAACGGAACTCAAATTGATATTGTTGTAAGTCTTGATGATGAGGACAAGCAGAAATTTGGTGATTTGGAAAATATTTATGTTTCAAATTCCATGGGAAACCGTATTCCGTTTGCAAGTTTTTCCCGATATGAAGAATCCCTTGCGCCTGTTACAATCCGCCGTGAAAACCAGACCCGAACAATCCGGCTTTCAATTGAGCCAAAATCTGGAATTTCCATTAATAAAGTTCAGGATGCGATTGCGGATGCGGTCCGACAAAATGTTGTTCTTGATGAAAAAGTGATGGTTTCTTACGAAGGTTCTTTTGAAGATATGATTGATTCTGTAAAGAAATTCAGCGTTATCATTATCATGGCGATTTTGCTTGTATTTGCTGTAATGGCGAGTCAGTTTGAGTCGTTCAGGGATCCGTTCATTATTCTGTTTACAATTCCGCTTTCGTTTATCGGTGTAATGTTCATTTATTTGATTACGCATACGATGCTGAATATCATTTCTGTAGTCGGAATGTTGGTTCTTGTTGGAACAATTGTAAACAACGGTATTGTTTTGGTTGACTACACAAACCTTTTAAGAAAACGTGGATATGCGCTTCACGAGGCTTGTATTGAAGCGGCACGAAACCGTTTACGCCCGATTTTGATGACAACTTTGACAACAGTTACGTCTTTGATTCCAATGGCGTTCTTCCCTGGAGAAACTGGCACAATGACACAGCCAATCGGCTTGACTGTTCTTGGCGGAATGACATTCGGTTCTTTGATGACTTTGTTTGTAATGCCGGTAATTTACTTTATCTTCAATAAAAAAGGCGAAGAAAAACGGATTGCCCAGTTGGAAGAAGATTTAAGGAATCCTGTAAAAACAGAAAAAGAAGTAAAAGCTGAAGAAAGAAAATCCCGTGGCTTAAAAAAAATCGTAAAAGCCTTGGAAGAAAAAAATCATGAGACAAATGAAAATTCTGACAATGGAGGAAACGAATAATGAAAAGAATAGAAGTTGTTCTTACCCAGGCAATTGAATCAGATTTTCTACAGTTGTACGAACGGGAATGTCGAAGAATAAATATAAAATGCAAATACACAAAGATTGAAAACGTTATGGGGTCTGGAAATACAAATCCAAAACTAGGCGATTCAATCTGGCCGCAGTTGAATGTAATGTTCATTCTTTATGTGGAAGATGATTTCGTTCCTATTGTGACAAACATTATGAGAAAGCTGCATGAAATGTACGTTGGCGAAGGTGCCGTGGCATTTGCTACAGATTGTAACTGCCTGGATATTTGCTAACTGTAATATGAAAAGGGATGCCGGAAAACCATAGCACTGCGCCGATTGAGCCTGTAGAAATCAACTCCACAGTAATCAAAGTTATTCGACATCCTTTTTTAATTTAGTACATTGTATTGAACTACATACATTTTTCTAGTTAAAAAAGTCCAAATAAATTTTTACAATAAGATAGACTTAATATTATGTAGCAAAATAAAATTGAGGGAAAAGATTTTATTTTGTAAAAATAAGGAATACGGAGATGGAAATGCAAAGAATAATCGAATTGATGGAAAGCATTGCTGATTATCGAGGACAAATTGCAAAGTATCGGTCTTATGTAAATGAGCATCCTAATTGCGGTTTTGAATGGGAAAACAAGATTGTTGCAATGGAAAGAAAATTAAGCCAGATGGAACTGAAATTCCAGGTGGCTAGTTTTGCGTTGTAGGCTATTTGCCCATACTCATTGATTTTTTCCAGGCGGCGGTTGCCCCTTCTATAACTGCGTTTCGGAATCCGTTTGCTTCCAGGGCGGCTACTCCTTCTATAGTTGTTCCTGCCGGGGAACAAACGGCATCTTTTAGCGCGGCCGGGCATCGCTCGTCTTTTAAAACCATTGCCGCAGAACCTTTTAAAGTCTGAGCCGCATAAATATACGCCTGTTTTCTAGGCATTCCGAATTTAACAGCGGCATCAGCAAGCGCTTCTATGAACATGAATGCATAAGCCGGACCAGAGCCGCTTATTGCTGTTACACAGTCCATAAGTTTTTCATCAACTTTTTCTACTTTTCCGCAAGATTCCAGAAGTGCTGTAACATTTTTTAGTTCTTCGGACGGAATCTCATTCAGACAGCACAGGGCAGTCATCGCTTCGCCGATTTGTGCCGGCATATTAGGCATAATTCTTATGTAATGTGCGTCGTAGAATTCCATCAGTCTGTTGATCGAAACTCCTGCCGCCATTGAAATAATTATTGCCTCTGGATTTAGGGATTTTTTTATATTCGCAATTACTTCTTTTATGTAAACTGGTTTTACCGCAAGAAAAATATATTTTGCGTCTTTTACGGCTTCTGAATTTGATTCAGCCGCATTGCATCCATTTTTTTTGGCGAATTCCTGGGCGTGTTCAAAATGTTTTGCTGTGACAGTTACATTTTTTGCGTCAAACTTTTTGCAGATTGCGCTCATTATTGCGCCGCCCATAGAGCCGCATCCGATACAAGCGATTTTTTCCATAGATATATCTCCTTTGCATTTTACACGTTCAAAATAAAACGCGCTTTCTGGCAACTTCATGTTTTCAATTTATTTACTGAGCTGTAAATAATGTTCCTAGGGCTGTGCCGTTTTCTAGGTTTGTCAGGATGTTTTCGTGGCTTCCGTTTGCAAGAAGAATCGGAATTCCATAAACTGTTGTTTTTTCGGCAGCCTGAATTTTTGTTTCAATTCCGCCGGTTCCAAAGGCATTTTTTTCGCCAATGCGGATTGATTTTCTTAATTCCGGAATATTTTCCACAACTTCAACAATTTTTGCATTTTTGTTTGTTTTTGGATTATCTGTAAAAATTCCATCAACATCGCTAAAAAGAATCAGCAAATCCGCGCTCCAAAGAATTGCCGTAAGAGCAGAAAGATTATCGTTGTCGCCGATTTGAAATTCATCAATTGAAACAGAATCGTTTTCGTTTATGATTGGGACAACTCCTTCATCCTCAAGGGTGAACAGCGTGTTCCGGATGTTTAATGAACGGTGGTCGTTTTCAAAATCTTCTTTGGTTAATAAAAGCTGCCCGATATGGAGTTCTTGTTCAGCAAAAGCTTTTCGCCATTGAGCCATAAGTTCAACCTGACCGATTGCGCACAGAGCCTGCCTAAAGTGAACGTCTTTTTTTCTTGCCCATTCACTTAACGTTGAAACTCCAGAAACTTGCGCGCCGGAAGAAACTACAACAATCTGTTTTCCCTGGTCAATCAATTTTTTGCACTGGGCCGCAAAATTTTTCATAAACTCAGTGTTTTGCGTTCCATCTGCTTTTGCAAGCGTATTTGAACCGATTTTGATTACTATTTTTCTTGCATCTTTTAGTGCTTTTGAAATTGCTTCACTCATTTTGAATTCCTTTTTATGATTAGCGGATTTGTCCTTCGCCGTCAATTAGATATTTTGTTGTTGTAAGGGCTTTTATTCCCATTGGACCGCGGACATGAAGTTTCTGCGTTGAAATTCCAAGTTCCGCGCCAAAACCAAATTCTCCGCCGTCGGTAAATCTTGTTGAGGCGTTTACATAAACACAACTTGCGTCAATTTTGCACTGAAAAAGATGGGCGTTCGCAATACTTTGGGTGATTATGCTTTCGCTGTGTTTTGTGTTGTGCGAATTTATGTAGGAAATTGCCTCTTCAATATTTTCTACGGATTTTATGCAACATTCGTAGTCAAGATATTCGTTGCCAAAATCGTTTTCGGTTGCGTTGAAAAGAAGATTTTTTGATTTTGCGTCGGTTTTTTCCAGGATTTTGTATGAAAATTCATCTGCGTGGAATTTTACTCGTCCTGAAAACTGTTTTTCCAGCATCGGCAAGAATTTTTCAGCAATTTTTTTGTTCACAACAATACATTCGATTGAATTACAAACGCTTGGTCGCTGAATTTTTGAGTTTTCTGCAATCTTTGCGGCCATTTCAAGATTTGCGGAATCATCAATGTAAAGATGGCAAACACCGCTTCCTGTTTCAATAACTGGAATTCTTGCGTTTGAAACAACATTTTGAATCAGTTTTTTTCCGCCACGTGGAAGAACAACATCGATAAGACCTACAGCATTTAAAATCTGCTCAACGTCTGAATGGTCATGTTCTTTTGCCTCTACAAGTTCAATTGCCTCTGGAACTCCATTTTCTGCGGAGGCAAGCGCGTCTTTTATTATTTTTACAATTGCCTTGTTTGAATTCAATGCGGAAGAAGAGCCGCGCAAAAGAATTGAATTTCCGCTTTTGTATGCAAGACTGAATGCGTCTACCGTTACGTTCGGGCGGCTTTCGTAGATGATTGCCACAACTCCAAGAGGAACTCTTACCTGCCGGATATTTAGACCGTTTGGGGTTTTCCAGCCGGAAATTTCTTCGCCGACAGGATCGGCTTGGGAAATTACAATGTTTAAGCTTTCAATGATTCCGTCAATTCTCTTTGTGTCTAAAGTAAGTCTGTCTATTAATGCCGCGGAGATTCCGTTTGCTTTTGCATTTTCAACGTCTTTTTTATTTGCGGAAAGAATTTCTTCTCTTTTTGAATCAAGGGCTTTTGCTACGGCTAAAAGGGCTTTGTTTTTTGTCGCCGCATTCTGCAAGGCTAATTCTACACTACCCTTTCTTAATTTTTCACAAATATTTTTTAGTTCCATAAAAACTCCAGATATGGTTAAAACAAAAAAAGCCGAAACTTTTATCAAGTCTCGGCCTGTTAATTTGCGTATTAGTAATTTGCCAAAAAGTACATTCCCAGCAAAACTGCAT
>CAVGBY010000074.1:0-5929 GCA_963627355.1 uncultured Prevotella sp.
ACGCCGCTCACCGCGGCCGAAAGGTTCGCGACAACAATTTTCTGGCCGGTAATTTTCTGAAAAAGAGCCTCAAAAAACACGCATCCAAGAACGCTAAAAAGCACAACCGCCAGCGCCCTAAAACCAAAAAACACAGTTCCGGCAACAACCTCAGGCAAAAGGGCAACCAGAACACAAGCCATAATTTTCTGGGTGGAATTTCCAAGCGAAAAATGCGGACTTGAAGAAATATGGAATTTTATATCTGTCATTTTTTTACCGTTCCTTCAGTTTTATTTTTTTCCTGCGCCATCTTCATACGCACAATCCCTTTACCAAGCCGGATTCTTTGAACAATCTTCACGTGGCTCGGGCATACAAACGCACAGCAGCCACATTCAATGCAGTCCATAAGACCAAAACGCCTGGCCTTCTCAATATTCCCCTCTTTTAAAGAACGAAGAATCATCACAGGAGCCAGACGCATCGCGCAAGTGCCGGCGCATCTTCCGCAGCTGATACACTGCTCTTCTTCTGCAAGGCAAGTCTCTTCTTTTGTAAGGAATGTAACGCCGCTAGTTCCTTTAGCAACCGGGAATCCAGTCGAGCTCATCGCAAAACCCATCATAGGACCGCCAGAAATACATTTTACAGCGGCTCCCTCTTTTAAGGAGAAAGTTTCCGGCATCAAGTCACTGATTAAAGTTCCAACCGGCACACGGATATTGCAAGGCTTTTCAACCGCGCCGCCGGAAATCGTAAGGCTTCGCTCAATCAGCGGCATTCCAAGGCGGAACGCGTCGCTTACCGCGCATACAGTTCCAACGTTGCAGATAATACAGCCAGCATCCGCCGGGAGTTTTGCGCTAGGAATCTCAATTCCAAGGCAAGATTCAACAATAAATTTTTCAGAACCCTGGGGATATTTTGTCTTCACAAGACAAATCGAAATATCATCACCGTATCCCTTCTTTTCAATTTCCGCCTCAAGGACCGGTTTTATGTAAGACTTGTTGTCCTCAAGCGCAATAATTCCAGCCGCGCCAACAAGATTCAGCACAATCGCAAGACCGTCAATAACTTTTTCAGGAGTTTCCTGCATAGTCCGCTCATCGCAAGTCAAATAAGGCTCACATTCCGCGGCGTTCACCAGAACATACTCAATATCCTTGTCCGCAGGCGGATTCAGCTTTACATGAGCCGGAAAAGACGCGCCGCCCATTCCCACAATTCCAGCATCCCTAATTCTTGCCAAAGCCTCGTCGTGTCCGCAGGCAAACGGATCAAGCGGCTCCATAAAATCAGTTTCGCCAGAATCATCTGCCTGAATAACAATGCAGGGAGCCATTCCGTTCCCCGTAACTAGATTATTCGCAATTTTCTTTACAGTTCCTGCCACAGAAGCGTGAACCGGACAATTCATAAATTTTTCACCAGTTGCAATAACCTGACCTTTTTTTACAACATCGCCAACCTTTACAACAGGACTATTCGGAGCACCGCCCATAGTAACAGGAATCGTTACCGTTTTAGACGCGGGAAAAGCAGGAGTAACCGGGCATTTATTGCTCAGCTCCTTCATTTCCTTAGGGTGAATGCCACCTTTAAAAGTATGCAGTTTTCTCATAGCCTGAATTATACAACAAGCAAAAAAACGTGTCTATTTTTTTACAGAACAAAGAATTGAATTAGCATTTGCTAACTTTTATTTTTCATGGCGAAATTGCTTGCCAGATATAGAAGGCTCTCCACAAAACACAAATCGCCCGTGAAAACCGCACTTCCGCGGCCCGCTAACGCTCGGTCTTGGCATTCGCCAATCCTTTTGCCTACGGCAAAACCGCTCCACCACGGCGCAGGCGGATTCAGTTTTTTCCTCTTTAAAAATTCAACGCAAATCCATTATACTAAAGCCATGGACGAACAGACAAAATCAGAATTATTTTCATATATAAAAGAAAGCAAAAACCAGATGGTTCAGCTGGAAACGCTCTTAACCTCGCACCCGGCACTTGCCCCGGAAAACGGCGGACAAGGTGAAACAGAAAAGGCAAACGTGCTTATCAAGTGGCTAAAGGAGCAAGGCGTAAAGGATTCCCAGATTCAAGAATTTAACGCCCCGGATTCCCGCGTAAAAAGCGGAGTCCGCCCGAACATAGTTGTCACAATTCCCGGCCAGAAAGATGACTACAACATCTGGGTAATGGCGCACCTTGATGTGGTTCCTGTAGGAAACCCAAAATTGTGGAACACAGACCCATGGAACGTCACAGAAAAAGACGGAAAACTCTACGGCCGCGGCGTGGAAGACAACCAGCAGGGACTTGTTTCCGGCGTTTTTGCGGGACTTTCGTTTATCAAAAAAAATGTAAAACCTGCGCGCACAGTAAAACTTCTTTTTATGGCGGATGAAGAGGTCGGTTCCGCATACGGAATAATCTGGCTCCTGCGCAACACTAAAATCTTCAGCAAAAACGATATTTATCTTATCCCGGACGGCGGCGACAAAAACGGCGAAACAATCGAAATCGCGGAAAAAAATATTCTCTGGCTAAAAATCACCACAAAAGGCAAACAGTGCCACGGCTCACGCCCGGACCAGGGAAACAACGCCTGCCTTGCCGCCTGCGACCTTAGCATCCGGCTGAACGCAATGCAGAACACTTTTAATAGAAGAAATCCGCTTTTTTCACCGGACTATTCAACTTTTCAGCCTACAATGCGCTTTGCGAATGTTGAAGGCGTGAACATTATCCCCGGCGAGGACACTTTCTGCATGGACTGCAGAATTTTGCCTTGCTACACAATCGCAGAAGTCCTAAAAGAAGCGGAAAAACAGATTGCGGAAACAGAAAAAATCTACAAAGTAAAAATTTCATACGAAATCCTGCAAAGCTCAGAAAGCCCCGCAACTCCAGAAAATGCGGCGGTTGTAACAAAACTAAAGGCGGCCATTAAAGCCGTCCACGGAATTGAAGCAAAAACAATCGGAATCGGTGGCGGAACTGTAGGAGCGGAACTAAGACGCGAAGGGATGGACTGCGTTGTATGGAGCACAATGGACGAGCTTGCCCATATGCCCAACGAATATTGCATTATTGAAAATATTATAAAAGACGCTCTTACCCTGGCGGAACTTTTCTGCCAGGAATAAGAAAATCAGCGGACTTTAAAGAAAAGCCCGATTACTGCAACCGTAATCAAAAGCTGCATAATCATAAACTTTAAAAGAACCTGGGTTGCGGACCAGCCCCTGTTCTTTCTCATGTGGTCGTGCAGCGGAAAGCGGATATTCTCAAAAATCTTTATATTAAAGAATCTAAGCAGAAAAACCTTAACAAGCCCCATTCCGCCGTTCAAAAAGATAATTGTAGAAGTCGCAAGGCACAAAAGCGGGTTTCCGCTTATAAGAATCGCGCAGCCAATAAAAAATCCCAAAGCGCGGCTGCCGGCATCTCCCATCAGAACATGGCTAGGATAAGCGTTGTGCCACAGATAACCAGTAAGAACTCCGGCAAGCGCAAACGCCATCACAGCCCATTTTGCTCCGTCCGCAAGATTTGGAACAAGAAGATACCTTGAAATATCAATATGGCCAAGAATAAAGTAAAAAATTATTCCCATTGTAATCAGGGCAACAAGAACCAAAGTTCCGCTTAAACCGTCAACACCATCAGTGCAGTTTGTTGTGTTTATGGAAGCCCACAAAAGAACCACACCAATAACAACATAGACAACAGGATGAACCGCAATAAGATGGGAAACAAACGGAAGCCAGAAATAGACAGTTCCATCCGCAGACTTAGTTTTTGCGATATAATACAGAAGAACAGAAGCCGCAATGCTGATGACAAGATCAAGAGCGCCTTTTAAATATTCGCCCCAGCTTGAAATACTTTTATCATCCAGAAATCCGGTCAGCATTGTAACCCATGTCAGAAAAAGAATTCCGCACTGGGGCCATCCCATCGGAACAAAAACAAGGCAAAGAAGAACAAAAGTTGTGATAAAAACAACGCCGGCACCAGTCGGCTTTCCTTTTGCGGCTTCCGCAGTCAACGTAAATTCCCGGCCGCGGTCGTGCGGAAGAACGTTGTAGAACTTCGGCAAAAACTTGTACATAAGAAAAAAACCGCTATATAAAGAAAGAATTATCAAAACCGCATAAGACTGAAGCAGACGCGCCGGCCCAAAAAAGTTTTGAAGATACGCACCAAGATAATAAAGCATAAAATCCTCAGAATATTAAACTTAAACTGACAAGTGCTGGATTCCGGTAAAAATCATAGAGATGTCGTGGTCGTTGCAATACTGGATAAACTCCGCATCACATTCAGTGCCACCAGTCTGGATGATTGCCTTGATTCCCACATCCGCAAGTTTTTTCGCGTACTCGTCAAAATAAATGACGGAATCGCTTATTAAAATTTCGGAATTCCGGTCCTTGCAGATTAGACTATTATTCTGGTTATTTTCAAAATATTCGCCGGCATCCTGAAGGGCATAACGCACCGCCCTTTTGCGGCTCGTGTTTCCGGCAGAAATTCCCACCGCAGAAAAATCATTCACAACAACAGCCGCGTCCGACTTGCAAGTCATCGCAATCAACATTCCAAAAGCCATAGAATCAACCTGCGCCTGTGTCGGACGTTTCTGGGTAACAACGTTAAGTTTTGCAAACATTTTTGAATCCGGAGCCTGAATCATAAATCCGCCGTCAATAGGTGTCATCTCGTAATAATCGCTGATAAAACGCGATGAAATCACAAGACGCATATCCTTTTTCTCGGAAAAAATTTCTTTAGCCTCTTTTGTAAAATCAGGCGCGATAATCGCCCGGAAGTCAACTTTTACAAGCTCGCGCGCCGCCTCCTCATCAACAACAGAACTGCATCCAAAAGTTGAACCCTTAAAAGAATCTGGCTCGCAGGAATAAGTTTTTCTAAAAGACTCCAGAAGAGTTCCACCCAGAGCGGCTCCGACCGGATTTGAGTTTTTTATTCCTATTGTAAAAACAGAGCTTGCCGCAGGCGTAAACTGTGTCGTGAACGGATAATTATTGCAGTCAACACTGTCAACAGAAAAAGGACTTTTTAGGATTCGTGTAAAAATGCTGATTGCCTTCCACGCGGCAAAACAGTTTTCGTAAATATTAAGGTTCATCTCCTTGCCCTGGATTTTTTTCATTCCAGAAAGAGCGCCGGACTTGTCATTTAAAGAATAAAGAAAAGCCTCCTGGTGGTCATTTGAACCGTGATGAAGCTTTCCCGCAAACTTAAATGGAAGCATAAAATAAGGCGGAAGAGAATTTGCCTTCAATCCTTCTGAAATAGAAACCGAATTTGCCGCATTATACGCAGAAATCTGGTTCAACGCCTTAGAGGCAAGATAAAGCCTAAAATCATCGGAAACACTGTCGTTCTTCATCTGGACAATTGCCTCCTGATAATCCTCCGGGTCACAGAGAACAACAACATTCATATAATTTTTTGCGGCAGAGACAAGCAGTGCCATCTCCTTTAACTCAATGCAGTTGTCGGTCTTATCAACCTCCCTAAAATCATTTATCTTATGAAAAGCAGGCTCGATATTCATACAGACAAGATTCACAACGGATTCCGTATAAAATGAACTTGCAAGAAGATTTCTTCCCGCGGCAAGAATCATGTGGCTTAAATTCAAAAAACTGTCAGCAGAATTAACACCCTGCTCAAGCTGTTTTGTAAAAGTGTACGTGATATTGTTTTCCGTAAGAAATTTTCCCGTTTCACCGGCAGAAAGAATTTCCCAGTCATCGTGGACTAAATACTGCGCCAAAGTTGCAAGTTTTTCAAAATTAGTTGTGTAAAGAATCGCCTTTTTTTTCATAAAATTATAATATACTGTAAAAATGAGTTTTTCAATTTCATGGACTGATTTTTCAGAAAAAGCAGACGCAAAAAACATTGCG
>CAVGBY010000074.1:5939-10236 GCA_963627355.1 uncultured Prevotella sp.
ACATTGCGGAACATTTTTTTCTTGAAAAAGATGAATCAAAATCAACAGACTGCTCTAAAAACGGAATTTGCCACACTTTTATTGAAGGAGACAATTTTCCGGCGCTAAGACTTCTTTCAGAATACAAAGAAAAAATTGATTTTATCTACACAGACCCGCCCTACAACACCGGAAAAAAGTTCACATACAACGACAATATGCAGACCGACGAATGGCTTAGCTTTATGAGCCGCAGACTTTACGCCGCGCGGGAACTTTTAAAGGATTCAGGCTGCATTTTTATTGCAATCGGGCAGGAGCAGGTTCATCTTCTAAAGATTTTATGCGACCAGATTTTTGGCGCGGAAAATTTCGTGAACGATTTTATGTGGCTTCACGGAAAAGGCAAAAAGGACCGCTGGAGCCGCACAATGCAGCAGTCAAACTTGTGCTACGCAAAAGACAAGAAAAAACTTAAGGAATTTGCGGATTTTGAAGAAACAGAATGGGCAGAAAAAAATATCGACGGCGACAAAAGAGGCGCGTGGTTTTCGGGAAGCATAAGTTTTAACGAAAAACGCTCAAACCCAAAAAACGAAAATTTTTACGAGATAGTTTCTCCGGGCGGAATTCACTGGCGGCGGCAGTGGCTTATCACAAAAGACGAAATGACACGGCTTATAAAGGAAGACAAAATTTACTGGGGAAAAGCTCCGGAATTTTCAAACGTACCCCGGAAAAAAGTCTTTAACGGCGAGACAGTAGAAATAATTCCAAAAAACATTATCGACGGAGCGGAAAGCACACGGGAAGCGCAGAACCATCTGGACAATCTTCTTGGCGAGCAAAAATCCTTTGACAATCCAAAACCGGTGAACCTGATTCAACATCTGATGCAGATTGCGAATATGCCCAAAAACATTACTGTCATGGATTTTTTTGCAGGAAGCGGCTCTACCCTGGAGGCAACGGTCGAACAGAACCAGCTTGACGGCGGAACAAGAAAATGCATCCTTATCCAGAAACCCGAAAAAATCGAAAAGCCCTCAAAATTCCAGAACATCGCGGAACTCTGCCACGCCCGGATAAAATCAGTCCTTCTAAAAACCCAGGATTCGCTGGAATATCTTTGCGTGAAAGAAATTCCTTAAAAAATCCATTTTTCTTTTAATCATCAGCAAATTGTTTCAGTACGCGACCCGCTTTTACTGCAAGTCCTCAAACTTCGTTTTCCGGTCTTTCCGTGGCAATCGGGGCTAAGTTTCTTCAAAAAATCAAGTCTTTTCAGCGCGACAAAAAAATCCCTATTTTTTCATCAGTTTTTTTAAGGCTTCGGCGCGTTCGACCAGAGTCGGGTGGTTGTAGTTCCAGGCAACGTACAGTTTTGGCGGAAAAAGCTCGCTAAGGTTTTCGCTGTTAAGTTTTATCAGCGCAGAAACAAGATGCTCCGGATGCTTTGTAAGCTCCGCCGAAAACCTGTCCGCGGCAAATTCGTCCTTTCGGCTTGAAAAATTAATGAGCGGCGAAAAAATCTCGGAAAGCGAGCCTGCCACAAGATTCGCAAGGAAAAGCCCGATAAACTGGACGGACTCAACTTTTATTCCGGCAAGCGCAAACCCAAAACCTGTATAAATCAAAGTTGACTGCGCGATTCTGTACAGAATGAACATCAGAACTAATTCAACAGGAATAAGAACGCAAAAACGGCGTACAATATGATGAAGCTTGTAATGCCCCAGCTCATGGCCAAGAACCGCCACAAGCTCATCGGTTGTAAGCTGCTTTATCAGAGTATCGTACAGGACAATGCGCTTTGATTTTCCGATTCCGCCAAAATATGCGTTTGAATGTCCGCTGCGCTTAGAGGCATCCATAACAAAAATTCCGGTGGATTTAAATCCAAGATTCTGCATAAGCTCAGTGATTCTTGTCTTAAGCTCGCCGTCCTCAAGCGGAACAAATTTGTTAAAAATCGGAGCGATAACCAGCGGATAAAGAATCTGCATAACAAAAGTGAACGCAAAAAGAACAGCAGTAAGAAAAATCCACCAGCCGTGCGGAAACAAAACCAGAATCCCGACCATAGCGGCAAGCAGAACAGCGGAAAGCACAAGCGACATGGCGACTCCCTTTATCTGGTCAGTAAGCCAAAGCTTGAACGTCATATTTGAAAAACCAAAAGATTTTTCTATCTTAAATTCTTGTATCAGGTCAAACGGAATATCCATAATACCTTCCGGGATTCCGGCAAGAATCAAAAAGCAGAAGGCGCAGAAATATGTTGACCAGTAGCCGTCCGGAAATCCTGTAAAACGGCATACAACATTAAAAAGCCACGGATAGAATCCAGAAAAAACCAGAATCAGGGTCAAAAACACAGCGCACAACGAGCGGGGAACCCAAAAGAAATATTTTGCGTTCTCATACGCATTTATTGAACCCAATTTTTTTGTGTCAAAAACAGAAGATTCCGGGAATTCCTTTAACTCATCCGGGATTTTTCCGCCATTTTTTACACGCGCCCGCCAGTCAATAAATTCAAGAAAATGATTTATCAAAAAACTAAGAAGTGTTCCCGCGGCAAAAATAACCACAAACGGATTACTGATTACAATTTTTTCCATAATTCTATTCTCCGTGCTTTTTTTTACGGCTTACAGATTTTCCGCGATGCCATAAATCATTTTTTCAGTCTTTTCCCAGCCAAGGCACGCATCCGTGATTGATTTTCCGTAACAGCCGTCGCCAGGCTTCTGGTTCCCGTCCTCTATATAACTTTCCACCATAAATCCTTTTACAAGTTTTGCAATCCGCTCGCTGTGCTTTGCGGAATTCAGCACATCGTTCACAATTCGCGGCTGCTCAAAAGGATTTTTTCCGGAGTTCGCATGGTTACAGTCAATAATAACAGCCGGATTTGTAAGCTCCGGGTTTGCCTCGTAGACATCACAAAGACGGATTATATCCTCATAATGGTAGTTCGGGCGGGATTTTCCCATCTTGTTTGTGTATCCGCGAAGAATCGCATGGCAATGGGCGTTTCCGTGGGAATGAACCTCCCATCCGCGGTAGATGAATGTGTGATGCCCCTGAGCCGCGTGAATCGCGTTTATCATAACCGAATAGTCACCGGAAGTAGGATTCTTCATTCCTACAGGAACATTTATTCCGCTCGCAACAAGACGGTGCTGCTGGTCTTCTACAGAACGCGCGCCGATTGCCACATACGCCAGAATATCATCAAGATACTTGTAGTTTTCCGGGTAAAGCATTTCGTCCGCGCAGGAAAATCCGGTTTCTTTTAACGCGCGCATATGCATATGGCGGGTCGCAATAATTCCCTTTACCAAATCAGGCTTTTCCGTAGGATCAGGCTGATGAAGCATCCCCTTGTAGCCTTCGCCGGTTGTACGAGGCTTGTTCGTGTAAATGCGCGGAATAATAAAAATCTTATCCTTAACCTGCTCCTGCACCTTTACAAGCCGGGAAACATAGTCAATAACGCTGTCCTCATTGTCCGCAGAGCAAGGACCGATAATAAGAAGCTTGCGCTCATCCTTTCCTTCAAAAATCGCCTCAATCTGCCTCTGGCGCTCAGCAACAGTTTTTTCCATCTCAGCTGTAACAGGAAACATTTCCTTTATTTCTGCCGGAATAGCAAGTTTTTTAATAAAATCGCAGTTCATAAAATAATCCTCTGTAAGCGTGAAATCCCGTCGTTCTAGAAAAACAGATTCCACGCTCTATAAATATACCTAAAACATCAGTTTGGTAAAAGTAAGAGTGGAAAAAATTCTTGTCCTATTCACGCAGTTTTTATTTCTTTGTCTTTCAATTCTAATTCTTCAAGAATCCTATTCCCTTCATTTGCCACATACCAGAACATTACAGGAGCAATTGCATTTCCCAATGCGCGGTATTGGGCGTGTTCTGAGCCAACAAGTTTGAAGTTTTCAGGGAAAGACTGGATTCTTGCGACTTCACGCGGAGTAAAACGTCTATATCTGCCATTCTCAAACAAAACCGGGTCCGTGCTGTTTAATGAAACTTTTGCAAGGTGAGCCCCAACTGTATTACAAGGTTTTTCTAAATCTTGAGCGCGACCTTTGTTCATTTTTTCACGGCGTTTCATCATTCCGTCAACAGCCCTTTGGGAAAAGTAGTATTTTTCATCAACAGTATTTTCTATAACTTTTTTTAAGGGTGTAAATTCCGAAGTGTTGACAATAATTGATTCTGGAAAATGAAAATCAATATGCAAATCATTTCTGAATCCAACGATTATTACACGTTCTCTTTTTTGTGGAACACCGTAATT
>CAVGBY010000075.1:0-8439 GCA_963627355.1 uncultured Prevotella sp.
CCTCAAAATATATCACACAGTATTTTTTTTTGTGATTCATTTCAGTTTTTATAATTTTTACACTATATAGATATATAAAATCTCATTCAAAAAAAACGAATTAATTGTAACTAAATTTAGTTGCAAATTAACACAAAATACTATACTCTACAAGGAGTTTCAATGGGTAGAAAAGAGAAACTCATAGAACGCTTAAAATCCAAGCCAAAAGATTTCACCTTTGAAGAACTGGAAACATTATTAGGCTATCTATGCTATTCAAGGTCAAACAAGGGGAAAACCAGTGGCTCACGAGTAGTATTCAAGAATGTAGAAAATGGCAATATAATCTTGCTTCATAAACCGCATCCAAGAAATGAATTGCTTGAATATCAAATAAAACAGATACTTGAAATACTGCAAAAGGAGAATTTAATATGAACAACATTATTGAATATAAAAGCTATGTTGGAAGCGTTGAATTTTCAGAAAAGGACTGTGTTTTTTTCGGCAAAGTTCTTGGAATTCATTCTCTTGTTTCCTATGAAGGAACAAATGCAAAGGAACTTATTGAAGATTTTCACAATGCTGTCGACACCTATCTTGAAGAATGTAAACAGACTGGCAAAAATCCCGAAAAATCATATAAAGGTTCTTTTAATGTCCGGGTTTCGCCCGAACTTCATAAAAATGCGGCTCTTTATGCATTAACCCATAATATTTCGCTCAACACTTTTGTTGAAGAATCTATAAAAGAAGCGCTTGTTTTAAATTAAGGGCATCACTAAAGATTGCAATATTTCTAGGCTTCCTTAACTACATCTCACTCGCCACATTTCCCGTTATCTTGAAGAACCCTCTTAAAAAGAGTAATATTGTTCTATTATTTGCATTTTTTAGGAGTTTTTATGGTACCTATTTTAATAAAAGATTTGCTTTCGGCTAAACCGGAAGGTCAAAAAGTTACAGTCTGCGGATGGATTCGTTCTGTACGCGACTCAAAAAATCTTGTTTTCATTCAGGTAAATGACGGAAGCTGTTTCGCGAACATCCAGCTTACTTTTGACAGGAATTCACCTTCTCCAAATGCAAATGTAAATAATATAGAAGAAGAATTAAAGAAATTGAATACAGGAGCTTCTGTTCGTGCTGAAGGAATTTTGATTCCATCCCCGGCAAGCGGTCAGGCTGTAGAACTTACTCTTGAAAACCTAAAATGTCTTGGCGTGTGCAATCCGGAAGAATATCCATTGCAGAAAAACAAGATGTCCATGGAATATCTTCGCACAAACGCCCATCTTCGTGCCAGAACAAACACTTTTGGCGCTGTTTACCGCGTAAGAAACCAGATGGCATTTGCCGTTCACTCATTTTTTCAGGAACGCGGATTCCAGTACATCAACGCCCCGGAAATCACCTGCTCTGACTGTGAAGGCGCAGGCGAAATGTTTCAGGTTACAACTCTTTCAATGGAAAAAATTGCCGAGCTTGGCGTAAAGGCCGGTGCAGGCGGAATGAAAATTGAGGACGCGCACAAAATCATTGACTATTCAAAAGATTTCTTCGGCAAAAAAGCGTCGCTCACCGTTTCAGGCCAGCTTGAGGCAGAAACAATGGCAACCGCATTAAGCCGCGTATACACCTTCGGACCTACTTTCCGCGCGGAAAATTCAAATACTCCACGTCACTTGGCTGAATTCTGGATGATTGAGCCGGAAATGGCGTTCTTTGACCTTGATGACGACATGGATATTCAGGAAGATTTTGTAAAATATCTTTTGAACTGGGCTTTAACAAAATGCCGCTCAGACCTGGAATTCTTTGACAAACGTATTCAGCCTGGACTTATTGAAAGCCTTGAAAAAGTCGCAAAGGCAAAATTTGTGCGCATTTCCTACACGGATGCAATCGCAAAACTTGAGGAAGCTGAAAAGAACGGCGCAAAATTTGAATTCAAGCCGTACTGGGGCTGCGACATTGCGACTGAACACGAGCGTTATCTTACAGAAAAGATTTTTGGCTGCCCGGTAATGGTTTTTAACTATCCAAAAGAAATAAAATCCTTCTATATGAAACAGAATGACGACGGAAAAACTGTAAAGGCTGTTGACGTTCTTGTTCCTGGCATCGGTGAGCTGATTGGCGGCTCTGAACGCGAGGAAAACTACGAAAAACTGCTAAAAGCGTGCGAGGAACGCAAGATGGATATGTCAAACTACCAGTGGTATCTTGATTTGCGCAGATTCGGCACTGTTCCTCATTCTGGATTCGGACTTGGATTTGAACGACTTATCCGTTACGTTACAGGAATGGAAAACATCCGCGACGTAATCCCTTATCCACGCGCGCCAAAACTCGCAGACTTCTAATATGAAGAAAAAACTAAAATCTGGCTTAATCCATTTAAGCCAGATTGTTTATTTAACCGCACGCGGATTTTTTCAGAACAATCTTGGTATGTGTGCTTCCGCCTGCACGTTAGGCTTTATCTTTAGTTTTATTCCTCTTGTAATGCTGATTCTTACAATTTTTATAGGAATTCTGCACGCCTCGCCGACAATGCTCGAAGGTTTTTCTGTACTTGTGGCGAATATGAGTCCGGTTTTTGATATAAACGGCTACATGAACGGACTAAAACACGGATTTGTAGTAAACTGGGTGAATTTTGTGCTTGCGGTTTTTGTAATCTGGATGGCCCGCAAGATGTTTCTTTCTATTATACAGAGTCTTTCCAAGATTTTTAACACGGTCGCGCCTGCCCGCCCGGTAATCAACCAGCTGCTGACTTTTGCCGGTGAAGTTTTTATTGTAGTGATTGTAGCCGCCTCGTTTTTTGCGGCTTTTCTTACACGACAGATTTTCAAGCTTCCGGTCTTTGAACGGATTTCCTCGCTTTCACCGATTCTTTTTAGCCACCTTTCAAATTTTTTGGTGAACCTTGTTCTGTACATAATAATTTTTTCAACAACTGTCGTGGCATATAAAATCGGCTCCGGAACAAAACCACGGACAAGACTCTGCCTGCTTTCGGCGCTGCTCTGCACTGTAAGTTTCTACGTTACAATCACGCTGATTTCTACTTTTATGAACCGCGCGAATTACAACACGATTTATGGCGTTCTTGGAAATATTATCATTCTTCTTTTTGAAGTCTACATCTTTTTTTATCTTTTTATGATTTTTGCGCAGATGATTTTCACAGTCCAGTTTTTTTATTCAAATCTGCTTGGAGAACTTTATCTTCTGCCGGCCCAGCATCCGAAAAATCTGGACGACATTGTCCGCAGGACGATTTTTATTACTCCATCCGCGCTGATGACACAGGAAAATCTTGAAACTTTTTACGAAGGACAGGAAATTTACAGGAATGGAGAAAATGCGGATTATGTCTACTATCTTGTTTCCGGAAGCGTTAAGGAAGAACGGAGCGAATCTGTAAAATTCCGCGCGGAAGGCAGTTTTTTTGGCGACCTTGATTTTATGCTTGACGCGAACCATCATTCATCGGCAACGGCAGTTTCTGAATGTAAGGTCATTAAAATTTCAAGCGACGATTTTAGCGAACTTCTGGACAAAAACCCCAAGGCGGCAGTCAAGGCAATGTCAAAGTTGTCCAGATATACATCTAAATTTTATGGACGCAACGAAACTATTTTGCTATAGTTTTCTGATATAGATTAAAAGGAATTTGTGATGACAAAGTACATTTTTGTAACAGGTGGAGTTGTTTCTGGTCTGGGAAAGGGAATTGCCGCAGCTTCAATCGGTCTTATCTTAAAGAATCTGGGACTTAAAGTAGTGAACCAGAAGTTTGACCCGTATTTGAATATTGACCCGGGAACGATGAATCCTATCCAGCACGGTGAAGTTTTTGTAACCGATGACGGAGCAGAAACTGACCTTGACCTTGGACATTACGAACGTTTTACGGACACATCTTTGTCACAATCCTCAAACACAACTGCAGGCCGAGTTTACCTTACAGTTCTTAACATGGAGCGTGAAGGCAAATTCCACGGCGGAACGGTACAGGTTATTCCAAATATCACAGAAGAAATCAAACGCAGAATGCTTCTTTCCACAAAAGAAACGAATGCGGACGTAATAATCACAGAAATAGGCGGAACAATCGGGGATATAGAATCCCTTCCGTTTGTTGAAGCAATCCGCCAGATAAAATACGAAGTCGGCGAGGAAAACTGCTGTTACATTCATCTTACTCTTGTTCCTTACATTGCCACGGCAAACGAGCTTAAGACAAAACCGACCCAACATTCGGTAAAGGAACTGCACGAGCTTGGAATTATTCCGAACATCATAATGCTCCGCACTGAACACCCGATTGACGACCAGACACGCGAAAAACTTGCGAATTTCTGCAACGTTGACCCGGCGCATATTATCCAGAACCTGAACGCGCGTTCGATTTACGAAGTTCCGCTCCAGCTTGAAAAAGAAGGACTAGGAAAAGCAGTCTGCACCGCCCTTGGAATCAAAAAAGGACCGGCTGACCTTTCTGAATGGACACGCGTTGTTGAGCGTTTTAACAATCCTACACAAAGCATAAAAATCGCGCTCGTAGGAAAATACGTTGCCCTGCACGACGCTTATCTTTCGGTTGTTGAATCTTTGATTCACGGCGGAATTGAAAATCTTGCTTCTATAGACATTGACTGGGTTTCTTCCGAGGATTTACTGGATGACGAATCCACAGAAAACCGACTTAAAGATGCGGACGCTGTAATTGTTCCGGGCGGATTTGGCGGACGCGGAATTGAAGGAATGATAAACACCGCAAAATATTGCCGCACCCACAATGTTCCTTATTTTGGAATTTGTCTTGGCATGCAGATTGTTTGCATTGAATACGCAAGAAATGTTCTTGGCTTTGCGGACGCGAATTCAACAGAGATGGAGCCAAAGACAACACATCCTGTAATTGACCTTATGCCTGACCAGAACGGAAAAATTCTTGGAGGAACGCTCCGTCTTGGAAAATTTGAATGTTCTGTCGCACCTGGAACAAAGACAGAACAGGCGTATGGAGGCAAGACAATCTGGGAACGCCACCGGCACCGCTACGAGTTCAACAACGTTTACCGCGAAGACTTTAAGAAAGGCGGGCTGATAATTGCCGGAGTAAATCCGGAACGCGACCTTGTGGAGATTGTGGAAGTTCCAGACCACAAATGGATGGTCGGTGTTCAGTTCCACCCGGAATTCAAGAGCCGCCCGAACAAAGCGGGACCACTTTTCAGGGAATTTGTAAAAGCCGCCTGCGAAAACAAGAAAAACAAAAATTAAGATAGATTAACCAGTTTTGCCCGCGGTAGGGATTGAAGCGAAAATGAGCCTTGCGAATTGTAACGGAAAGCCCGACGGCCGCGACTGTTGAGCCTGTCGAAACAAAAGCGGACGGACCGCCCGAAATAAAAAAAGGAAATTTTTATGCCAAGAGAAAAAATTGTTGTCTTAGATTTTGGAAGTCAATATGCGCATCTTATAGCAAAAAGATTCCGCATACTTGGATATTATTCAGAAATCGCGCTGCCTTCCGCGGAACTTTGCGCTTTTGAGAACGCGAAAGGAATAATTTTTTCCGGCGGACCTAGTTCTGTCTATGACGAGAATGTTCCTGAGTTCAACGAGAAAATTCTTTCGCTGGAGATTCCGGTTTTAGGGCTTTGCTACGGACACCAGCTGATGACAAAATGTTACGGCGGAAATGTAGGCAAGGCGGCGACCGGCGAATTCGGTTTTTCGGAATTGAATTTGAATCCAAACGTAAAATCTCCGCTTTTTGAAGGAATCGAACCGGTTCAGCAGGTCTGGATGAGCCATCAGGACGAAGTTTTATCTTTGGGCAAAGAATTTGAGGCTATCGGCTCAACAAAAGACTGTAAATTTGCCGCAGTCCAGAATCTTTCTAAAAAACGTTTTTCGCTTCAGTTTCACTGCGAGGTAAAAGACACTCCTTGCGGAAACCAGATTTTTGAGAATTTCGCGAAAATCTGCGGAATGGAAAAGAACTGGGACCAGGACACGGTTTTAAAGGTCATACTTGAAGGAATAAAAAATCAGGCGGACGGCAAAAACGTGCTGCTTTTCTTGTCTGGCGGAGTGGATTCAACAATCACGTTCGCGCTTCTGAACAAGGCTCTTGGACAGGAAAGGGTTCTGGGGCTTCACATTGACAACGGCTTTATGCGCAAAAACGAGTCAAAAAACGTTGCCGAAGCATACCGGAAATTCGGTTTTAACAATTTTATTGTGGAAGACGCCTCTGAAAGTTTTTTGAACGCAATAAAGGGGCTTACAGACCCGCAGCAGAAACGGATGGCTGTGGGCGAAAATTTTATCAAGGTGCGTAACGAGGTTCTTGAAAAACAGCACCTTGACGAAAACCAGTGGCTTTTGGCGCAGGGAACGCTTTACCCGGACATTATTGAGTCGGGCGGCACAAAGAATTCAAAGACAATCAAGACGCACCACAACCGCGTACAGGGAATTCAGGCGCTTATTGAGAAAGGTCTGATAATCGAGCCAATCAAGGATTTGTACAAGGATGAAGTCCGCGCAATCGGAAAAAAACTTGGTCTGGATGAATCTCTTGTTATGCGACATCCGTTCCCGGGACCTGGACTTTCTATAAATGTGCTCTGCTATAACGGAAAATCGTGGAGCACAAAGGACGAAGAGGAATTTGAGGCCGCCCAGAAAGAGCTTGACTCTGTAAAATTCACCCAGTTCTGCGAGCATTGCCAGCAGAATCTAAGGCGTTCGGTTCTTCCTGTGCGTTCAGTTGGCGTCCAGGGCGACTTTAGAACCTACAGATTTCCGGCCTGCCTTACTTTTAAGGATGAAGGAAACGGATTTTTCCATGTTCCAAAATTCCGCGAAAAAGTTGAAGGTGCTTCCAGCGAAATTACAAACAGCTCAAAATACTTGAACAGGACGGTTATAAAACTTTACCAGAATCCGGCTGTAAAAGACGGGCAGATGAAACTCCAGGAAGGCTACTGCGACAAACGCCGGCTTGACCAGCTGCGCGAAGTTGACAACATTGTCCTTACAGAACTGCATAAATCCGGCTGGTACAACAAGATTTTCCAGCACCTTACAATTGATTTGCCTTATGCTTCCACTAACGACCACGCAAGTTTTGTTCTTCGCCCGGTATGCTCAGAAGATGTGATGACAGCGCGGTTCGCATGGTGGCCAAAAGAACTGATGGTTTCAATCCTGACGCAAATTGCCAAGCTTGATTTTGTTGATGCGGTTTATTTTGACGCGACAAACAAGCCGCCGGCAACTTTTGGCTGGGAATAAAATTGAAAAAACCTCTTCCGCTGGACATACTTTCTCTTGTCTTAATTTTGGGGCTGGCCGTTTTTATCACAAAAAAAACTTCCAGCCAAAGCGGAAACCGGATTGTCGCTGTTTCAGGAAAAACGCGCTACGAATATTCCGCCGCAAAAAATGGCGTCTATTCAATTCAAGGCCCGCTCGGAACAACAACTTTTGAGGCAAAAGACGGAAAAATCCGCATAATTGACTCTCCATGCCCTGAAAAAAAATGCGTTTCGCAAGGCTGGAGCTCGCCGCTGATTTGCCTTCCGAACAACGTGATAATCACTCTGGAAAACGGAAACGCCAACACTCAAAATGGAGAATTTGATGCGGTTTCTCAATAAAAATTCCATCCACCTAAAGTTACAGGAACGCAACCGTATCGCCTACCTGATTTCCCTTACGCTGCTTTTTTCGTACGCGGAGCTGCTGCTTCCCCGGTTTGTTCCGTTTTTCCGGCTCGGACTTTCAAATATCGCTGTGCTTTCCGCCCTGAACCTTTCTTTTACGCCGTTTTTTGTGCTCACGTTTTTTAAGGCGGCCGCAACAAGCCTTATGTCCGGAACTCTTTTTTCGCCTTTCGTAGTAACCGCTCTTTTCCAGTCTGTCCTTAGCGGCCTTTTAATGTTCGCCCTCTTCCGGCTGAACAATCTTTTTCAGAAAAAACTTTTTTCGCTCTACGGAATTTCTGTCCTTGGCTCGTCTTTTAGCGCTGTAGTCCAAATTTCCTTGAGCTCACTTTATCTTGGCCGCGGAACGTTCCTTGTTCTAGGTCCAATGCTGATTTTTAACGCAGCCAGCGGAATTCTTACCGCTTTTTTAGCCCAGTTTTTAGAAATTCCAGACAAAGCACCGATTTTAGGCGGGGGAAGCCTCCCCCTCGGCCGCACTTCGTTGCGTCCTACCCCCTCTGCGGGCTCACGGTTTCGCAGGGGCTCAACCATGACTCGCTCAAAACGCTGCTCCACTCGCGTTTTGTCGGCTCCGCCGTCGCTCCCTACCCGCAACGCCCGCTCAAAAAAATCCGGACGTTTTTTTAATATCTTAAAAATCACTGTTATTTTATCGCTTTCCGCGGCCGTTTTCTTTATAAATTCAATCCCGGTTCTT
>CAVGBY010000075.1:8449-9137 GCA_963627355.1 uncultured Prevotella sp.
TTCCTTGTGCTTTCGCTCCTGCTTCAATTTTTATGCGGAAGAAAAATTATGGTTTTACCGCACGTTTTTCTTTGGCTCTTTGTGATATTTTCAACGCTTCTTGTTCCAAGCGGAAAAGTTTTTTTTAGCATCGGGAATTTTTCTGTAACACAGGGCGCGCTTTTAAACGGAACCGCTAAGGCTCTTAAACTTTCCGCCGCAAGCGCGTTCAGCCAATGCGCCGCAAATCTTAAAGTTCCAGAAGAAACGCTTCTGGGCCTAACGCTTTCATACTACCGCGGACTTTTGAATATCCTAAAAACAACGCCCGGCAACATCTTTCACCGCCTAAAAACCACACTCCGAGCAACAGAACTGCCTGCTGAATAAAGCCAACTCAAATATCAATTTTTTGAACATTTATTCCACGCGGATTTTTTGCGCAAAATCGTAAAGAATGTTGATTTTTTGCTCCAATTCTTGCGTATAAAGAATCTTTTTATCTTTTGTAATCAAAATCATGTCAAAATCGCGGCTTTTTTTCCAGAAATCCACCGCTTTTTCTGTTCCCATAACAAAAAGCGCCGTGCTTAAGGCGTCCGCATAAGCGCCGCTTCCGGAAACAACGGAAACGCTTTCAAGCTCGTTTTCCACCGGATGTCCGGTTTTTCCGTCAAAAATGTGGATATATTTTTTTCCGTCAGCCCCG
>CAVGBY010000075.1:9147-9891 GCA_963627355.1 uncultured Prevotella sp.
AGCCCCGACAAAAAAACGCTCGTAACCGCCGCTTGTAACAACATTCGTATTTTTAACCTTTAGCCCTGCCGCCGGATTTTCGCCGCCCCAAGGATTTTTTATGCCTACATTCCATTCTGAGCCATCAGGTTTTGCTCCAAACGCAACAATATTTCCGCCCAAATCAAGAATCGCGGATTCAACACCGCAAGACTTAAGAATTTTTACCGCCTCGTCGCCGGCAAAACCTTTTGCGACCGCGCCAAAATCAATCATCGCTTTTCCGGGTTTTCGCAGCACAAACAGGTTTTCATTTTTTTCAATTTTTATTTTTGTAAAATCCGTATAAGGCAAAACAGAACGGATTTCGTCTTCAGAAGGAATTTTGTACTCACCGGTTGTAAATCCCCAGGCTTTTACAACCGGATAAATCGCAGGATTCAACGCCCCGCCAGTTTTTTCAGCCATTTCAAAGGCATACAACGCAAGCAAAGCCGTTTCCTTGTGCGAAAATTCAAAGTCGCCGTCCGACTGATTGATTCTATAAACATCGCTCTGGGGCTTTGTTGTGGAAAAATAATTCTCCAGCCCGCAAATCCGCGCCTTTACCTTTAAATTTGCTTTTGCGGCGTTTTTTCCGTAGGTTTTTAGCGTCATAAAAGTGTTCATTGACTCAAAAGCGAGAAAATTACTGTCCTGCGAGCAGGAAACAAAAGTAAAAAGGCAAAAAACAAAAACGACGATTTTTTTCATGCGGTAATTATT
>CAVGBY010000076.1:0-952 GCA_963627355.1 uncultured Prevotella sp.
GGCTTGGAATTCCCGGTGAAGAAAAATTTGCCGGTGCCGGAGTTTCTTACTGTGCGGTTTGTGACGGCCCGTTTTTTAAAAATAAAAGAGTTGTTGTAGTTGGCGGTGGCGACAGCGCCTGCTCAGAGGCGTTGTATCTTTCAAATATAGCCTCGCACGTTGATTTGATTCATCGACGGAATGAGCTTAGGGCTGCAAAATTTATCGCGGAAAAAATTTTTGAAAACCAGAAGATAACGGTACATTTTAATTCTGTGCCAAAAGAAATAGTCGGCGGAGAAAAAGTTTCTGGAATCAGCATTGAAAATATTGAAACAAAACAAAATTCTATGCTTGAAACGGATGCGGTTTTTATCTTTGTTGGAATGGAGCCGCGCACTTCCCTGCTGGAAACTTTAAAAAAAGACGAGAGCGGATATATCGTCACTGATGAGAAAATGGAAACTTCAGTTCCTGGACTTTTTGTTGCCGGGGATGTGCGTTCAAAACCTTTGCGTCAGATTGTGACCGCCGCCAGCGATGGTGCGGTTGCCGCGGTCTGTGCCGCAAAATATGTAAAAAATCTGTAGGTTATTGAAAAATAAAGTTATTGCCCTGGATTCTGATTATTTATAGAATGTTCCTATGCGTTCCGACAAAGTTTTTCTGGCATTAAAAATGGCTTTTCCGCGTACAGTTCCGCTTTTGGCAGGATTTATATTTTTGGGATTTGCATACGGACTTTACATGAATGTTTCCGGGTTCAGTTTTTGGTATCCTTTTGCGATGGCAATTCTGATTTTTGGTGGCTCATTGGAATTTATTACGGTCACCATGCTGCTTTCCCCATTCGCCCCGCTTCAGGCTCTTTTTATTACGCTGATGGTTCAGGCCCGCCATCTTTTTTACGGAATTTCAATGCTTGAAAAATTTAAAGGTTTGGGCTGGAAAAAATTCTATCTTATCTATGCGA
>CAVGBY010000076.1:962-9802 GCA_963627355.1 uncultured Prevotella sp.
CGAAACTTTTTCCTTGAATTACACGGCGGAAATTCCAGATGGAATTGACAAAGGCTGGTTTTACTTTTGGATTTCGCTTTTGGACCAGTTTTATTGGGTTTTTGGCGCGACAATGGGCGGAATTTTTGGCTCGATGATTACATTCAACACAAAAGGCCTGGATTTTGTTCTTACGGCAATGTTCACGGTAATTTTTGTTGACCGGTTTTTGAAAGAAAAAAAACACTACTCTGCCCTAATCGGTTTTGTTTCAACGCTTGGCTGTCTTTTGATTTTTGGAAAAAATTCTTTTATGATTCCGGCGATGATTTGCATTCTTCTGCTTCTTTCTGCATTTAGAAAGCCTATTGAAAAATTTGGAGAACTTGAATGACCGAAATGCCTTTTTTTCAGCGTGCGATTATAATCGGAATTTGCGCGGCAGGAACTATTCTTACAAGATTTTTGCCATTTGTTATTTTTAGAAGCTCCAGGCCGATCCCTGAATATGTCCATTACCTTGGAAAAGCCCTTCCCTCTGCAATTTTTGCAATGCTGGTTGTCTATTGTCTTAAAGGTGTGGATATTTTTGCCGGAAGCCACGGAATTCCGGAATTTATAGGGATTGCCGCGACAACGGTTTTATACATCGTTTCAAAAAGAAATATGATGGTTGCAATTGCCGGAGGAACTGCGATTTATATGCTTTTGATTCAGTTCTTATTCTGATTCTTTTGTAGGAGAAGATGGAGGTTTTATGGAAAAATATTCAGTTTCTGGAATGAGCTGCGCAGCCTGCGTTTCCCGTGTTGAAAAAGCTGTTCTAAAAGTTCCGGGTGTAACTGGCTGCGCCGTGAGCCTTTTGACAAATTCTATGGGCGTTGAAGGAACGGCTTCCTCTGAAAAAATTGTGGCTGCGGTTCAAAATGCAGGTTACGATGCTGAAAAAATAGAAAAAAAGTCTGAAAAATCAAAAGCCGCGGAAAAAAATCTATTGCGCGACAACGAAACTCCTGTCTTAAAAAAACGGCTTGCATGGTCTGTAGGGCTTTTGCTTGTGCTTATGTATCTTACGATGGGACACGTTATGTGGAACTGGCCGATTCCTTCGTGGTTTATGAAAAATGGCGGAAATCATGTTGCGATGGGTCTTGTGGAGATGATTCTTGCATTTGCAATCATGCTGATTAATAAGAAATTCTTTGTGAATGGCTTTAAGAGTCTTTTTCACGGCGCGCCGAATATGGATACGTTGGTTGCGATGGGTTCGGGAATTTCTTTTTTGTACAGCACTTTTCTGCTTTTTGAGATGACTGATTCCGCCTTGGCTGGAAACGCTGAAAAATCAATGTTTTATATGCACAACTTGTATTATGAAAGCGCGGCGATGATTGTCACGTTGATTACCGTTGGAAAATTGCTTGAGTCAATCTCTAAAGGAAAAACCACAAATGCCCTTGAAAGCCTGATGAAACTTGCTCCAAAAACCGCGGTTTTGATTCAGGATGGAAAAGAAACTGAAGTCCTGATTGAAGAAGTAAAAATTGGTGACATTTTTGTTGTCCGTCCGGGGGAAAATATTCCTGTTGATGGAAAAATAATCGAGGGAAGCACCGCGGTAAATGAATCCGCTTTGACCGGAGAATCAATTCCTGTGGACAAAACTGTTGGTGACGATGTTTCTGCCGGAACAATAAATCAGAGCGGTTTTTTAAAATGCCGTGCAACACGGATTGGCGAGGACACAACGCTTTCCCAGATTATCCAGATGGTAAGCGATTCCGCCGCAACAAAAGCCCCGATTGCAAAAGTTGCGGACAAAGTTTCCGGCGTTTTTGTGCCGGCGGTTCTTGTGATTTCTCTGGTGACTTTTGTTGTGTGGCTTTTGGTGGGTTCAGAATTTTCTTTCAGCCTTGGAAGGGCAATTTCTGTTCTTGTTGTCAGCTGCCCTTGTGCATTGGGGCTTGCGACTCCTGTTGCGATTATGGTTGGAAACGGAGTCGGAGCAAAAAACGGAATTCTTTTTAAGACTTCTGAAAGCCTTGAGCAGACCGGAAAAACTCAAATCGTTGTTCTGGATAAAACAGGAACTGTAACAAAAGGCGAGCCAGTTGTCACGGACATAATTCCAGATCAAATCAGTGAAAATGAATTTATTGAAAAAGCCGCGAGCCTTGAATCAAAAAGCGAGCATCCGCTGAGCAAGGCGGTTCTTAAAAAAGCCCGGGAAAATGGTATTATACCAAGAGAGGTTACGGATTTTTCTTCTGTACCGGGAAACGGACTTACCGCAAAACTTGATGGAGCGAGTCTTTTTGGCGGAAATTTAAACTATATAGAAAAGATTATTCCAGATTCAATTGATAAAAATATTCTGAATAAGGCAGTAAAACTTTCGGAAGAAGGAAAAACTCCCCTTTTCTTTGCGGAGAATGAAAAGTTCCTTGGAATTATCGCGGTTTCAGATGTAATAAAGGAAGACAGCGCAAAGGCGATTTCCGAGCTGAAAAATATGGGAATCAGAGTTGTGCTTCTTACCGGAGACAATGAGAAAACTGCGAATGCAATCGGCAAAAAAGCCGGAGTTGACCAGGTTATTGCAGGCGTTCTTCCAGATGGAAAAGAAAAAGTTGTAAAAAAATTTAAGGAGTCCGGAAAAACCTGCATGGTTGGCGATGGAATAAACGATGCCCCTGCCCTTACTGTTGCGGATACAGGAATGGCGGTCGGGGCTGGAACTGATGTCGCGCTGGATGCGGCGAATGTCGTTCTTGTAAAAAATTCACTCTTGGATGTTCCGGCTGCAATCCGGTTAAGCCGAAAAACCCTAAAAAATATCCATGAAAATCTTTTTTGGGCGTTTTTCTACAATATTATATTAATTCCGGTGGCGGCAGGCGTTTATTACCATGCGTTCGGGCTTAGGATGAATCCGATGTTTGGGGCGGCCGCCATGAGCCTTTCTAGTTTTTGCGTTGTAACAAATGCGTTAAGACTGAATTTAATAAATATAAAGGATACAAAGCATGACAGAAGAATAAAAAATTCTTTAAAAAATAAAAAAGAGGTAAATATGACAGAAAAAACATTAAAAGTAGAAGGAATGATGTGCGCTCATTGCGAAAAGCACGTTAAGGACGCTCTCGAAAAAATTGACGGAGTTCAGGAGGCAACTGCAAACCATGAGACAAGTCAGGTTGTTGTAAAACTTTCAAAGGACATTCCAGATTCTGAATTTGAAAAAGCAGTCACAGACGCGGGATATACTTTTATAAAATAGAAGAAATTTGTTTTCAAACGGTGGGTGGAATTATTGTCTAGTTTCAGAGGCTGCCTTTAACAAAAAAGTTGTCAGCGTTAAAAAAACTGTTATAATTAGAACAATAAATGGAGCTGTATATTATGAAAAACAAAACAGGGAAAAGTTCTATAGCATTAAAATTTTGCTCGTTTGCGATTGTCATTCTTGGCGCTATATTTGTGGTTCAAGGAGTTATTGTTTCAACTTTTATAAAGAAAGATGTGAATTTGCTTTACGATGAATACGGGAACGCCATGACAGCATCAGTTCAGATGTATCTTGATGCTTTGATTGACGGAAAAATAAATACTGCAAAATCAATTGCAAATTCCAAATCTTTTAGGGAAAAGGATATTTCAGAAATTGCAGAAGAACTTGTCTTTAGCAGCAAGGAAATGTCAGATGCGTTTTCTTATGCGGCAATCACTGACTTAAAAGGAAATATGTGGACTTCTGACGGTGGAACTGCAAATGTCCGTGACCGCCAGTATTTTAGTGATGTTGTTTCCGGCAGAAAAGACGTTTCAATTGACAATCCTGTTTTGGGACGCTCTACAGGAAAAATGGTTTTTCATATTGCAGTTCCTGTAAAAGATTCTGATGATTCTATAAAAGGCGCTTTTGTGGCAATGATTGGAATCGACAAGGTTCAGGATGTGATTTCCACGATTCAGCTTGGCAAAAACGGATACGGATTTATTGTTGACTCTGAAGGTGTTGTAATTGCGCACAAAGACAACTCATTCATTAAAAAAGATATTTTAAATGACTCTGAAAGCTCAGAAAATGGAATTCGTGCACTTGTCCAGAATATGATAAGGGAAGAAACCGGGGAAAAACTTGTTACAGACCCAAGTTCTGGCATTAAGTCAATCTGCTTTTACAGACCGTTTAAACTTGCGGATTGGAGCGCGGGAATCATGATTCCTAAGAACCAGTTCGAGTCCACAGCAAATGAACTGAACAAGATTTTGGGCGTTACTTTTGCCTGTGGCGCAGTGCTTCTGATGATTGCGCTTGCCCTTGGAATTGCCTATGTAATCAAACCGCTTAAAAAAGTCAGAAATGCGATTGAAGATATTGCCTCTGGAGATGCTGACCTTAGAAAAACAATCGATGTCAGGACAGATGATGAAATAGGCGCGGTTGTAAACGAATTCAACAAGTTTACAGGAAATATGCGCGAAATCATGACAGACCTTAAGGGAGCAAAAGAAAACCTTGAATTTGCGGATGAAACCCTTGTTGCCACTACAGAAGACACAAGCGCGGCGATTACAGAAATTCTTGCAAATATTGAATCTGTCCACAACCAGATTAAAACTCAGTCTGATTCCGTTAGCGGAACTGCCGGAGCAGTAAACGAAATTGCCTCAAACATTGAATCACTTGAAAAAATGATTGAAACACAGAGTTCCGGGGTAACACAGGCTTCTGCCGCTGTTGAACAGATGATTGGAAACATTTCCACGGTAAACCATTCAATGGACAAGATGGCGGATTCATTCAACCAGCTTTCTACAAGCGCGCAGTCCGGGTACAATTTGCAGTCAAATGTGAACGAGCAGATTGAACGCATTAAGAACCAGAGTGAAACTTTGCTCGATGCAAATGCGGCGATTGCCAATATTGCTGAACAGACAAATCTTCTGGCAATGAATGCGGCGATTGAGGCGGCTCACGCGGGCGAGGCAGGAAAAGGATTCTCTGTTGTCGCTGATGAAATCAGAAAACTTTCGGAAACTTCTTCGCAGCAGTCAAAAACTATTGGTGAACAGTTGAAATCCATAAGTGAACTTATTGACAGTGTTGTTTCCGCTTCTACGGAATCTCGGCAGGCATTCCAGGATGTTACAAACCGGATTGAAGAAACAGACCAGCTCGTTCGGCAGATTAAAGCCGCGATGGAAGAACAGAACGAAGGTTCAATCCAGATTAATCAAGCTTTGCACGCAATGAACGACAGCACAATTGAAGTACGGAACGCCTCTAAGGAAATGTCAGAAGGAAACAAGGCGATTCTTAGCGAGATAAAAAATCTGCAGGATTCAACTTCTGTAATGAGCGGAAGCATGGACGAGATGAGCATTGGCGCTACAAAAATCAATGAGTCCGGTGCGGCCCTTACAGAAATCTCAAAGAAAGTTCACGACAGTATCACTGAAATGGATGAACAGATTGACAAGTTCAAGGTTTAAGATTTAGAAATCAGGTCTTTAATTACTTCGGAAGCAATTATAAGTCCTGCCACGGAAGGCACGAATGCATTGCTTCCGGGAACTTGTTTTTGGAATTTGCCGCTTTGCGCTTGTTGTGCAGGCGGCATTTTTTCTGAATTTTGTCCGGTTTTAGGCGGAGTTATTATTTCCGTGCTGAAAACACATTTTACGTTTTTTACACGGCGTTTTTTCAGCTCATTCCTTATTACACGCGCAAGCGGACAGACTGAAGTTTTGGAAATATCTGCAACCTGAAATTTTGTTGGGTCAAGCTTGTTTCCGGCCCCCATTGCGCTTATCACAGGTTTTTCCGCATTTTTTGCGCAAAGAATTATCTCAATCTTTCCTTTTACGGTATCAATGCAGTCCACAATATAATCATATTTAGAAAAATCAAACTGGCTGGAATTTTCCGGCAAAAAAAATGTCTTATATTTTGTTACCGTGCAATCTGGATTTATGTCGAGGATTCGTTCCTCTGCCACATCAACTTTATTCTTTCCGACGGTTGAATACAGCGCATAAAGCTGGCGGTTTATATTTGAAACGGAAATGGTATCGTTATCCACAATATCGATTGAACCAAGCCCGGAACGAACAAGGGCTTCCACAACGTAACTGCCTACTCCGCCCAGCCCAAAAACGATTACCCGGGAATCGTGGAGTTTCTGGATTTTTTCTTTTCCAAGCGTAAGTTCTATCCGCTCAAACTGATTTTCCATAAAAGTCAGTATAGCATTTATTTTTTTTTCATTCTATAATTTGAAAATCAGTTTAATTTCGAATTTGCAAAGGATTTTATAAAATGGAAAAATCAATTAACACAAAATGTATTCAGTCTGGCTACGAGCCAAAAAATGGTGAGCCGCGCCAGATTCCGATTGTTCAGTCTACAACGTTTAAATATGACACAAGCGAGGAGATGGGAGCACTTTTTGATCTGCAGAAGAGCGGATATTTTTACACAAGGCTTCAGAATCCTACAAACGATTTTGTTGCGGCAAAACTTGCGGCGCTTGAAGGCGGAACTGCGGCAATGCTGACTTCTTCCGGCCAGGCCGCGAACTTTTTTGCTATTTTTAATATCTGTGAATGTGGAAGCCATATTGTTGCCTCAACAAGTATTTACGGCGGAACTTTTAATCTTATCTCCACAACGTTGAAGAAGATGGGAATTGAGTCAACTTTTGTTGATCCGGATGCTTCTGAGGAAGAGTTGAACAAGGCTTTTAAGCCGAATACACGGGCGATGTTCGGTGAGACAATCGCAAACCCGGCTCTTACAGTTCTTGATATTGAAAAATTTGCGAAAGTTGCGCACGCTCACAATGTTCCGCTTATTGTAGACAATACTTTTCCTACTCCGATTAATTGCCGTCCGATTGAATGGGGTGCGGATATTGTTACTCATTCAACAACAAAATATATGGACGGCCACGGTTCTTGTGTTGGAGGCGCGATTATTGATGCCGGAAAATTTGACTGGATGGCCCACAAAGATATGTTCCCTGGACTTGCGACACCAGACGAAAGTTACCACGGAATCACTTACGCGGAAAAATTCGGCAAAGAAGGCGCATTTATCACAAAGGCAACAAGCCAGCTTATGCGCGACTTTGGTTCAATCCAGTCGCCGTTCCATGCGTTTATCTTGAATCTGGGGCTTGAGTCGTTGCAGGTGCGAATGCCACGCCACGTTGAAAATGGCCAGGCAATTGCAGAATTTCTGGAAAAACAGCCACAGATTGAAAGCGTGAATTACCCTACTTTAAAGGGAAATAAATATTACGAGCTTGCAAAAAAATATCTTCCGAACGGCGGTTGCGGTGTAGTTTCTTTTGAATTGAAAGGCGGTCGTGCGGCGGCAGAAAAATTTATGAAAGCACTAAAACTTTGCGCGATTGAAACTCATGTTGCGGATGCAAGAACTTGCTGCCTGAATCCAGCCACTTCAACTCACCGTCAGATGAACGACGAGCAGCTTAAGGCGGCAGGAATTCCAGCCGGTCTTGTAAGAATGTCCTGCGGACTAGAGGATAAAAACGATTTGATTGCAGATTTACAGCAGGCTCTTAATTCTTTGTAAGATTCGGCATATGAAAAAACTACTGGTCAATGCCAAAAAGTTTTTTCATATTGTTCTGGATTTTTTCATTCAGTTTTAGGCTTTGCATCTTTCGTTTTGAGGCAATATATTCGTAGATATATTTCAGGTTCTCCGGGGAATTTACCGTGCCTTTTACAGGAATCGGCGCGTAGAACGGAGAATCTGACTCAATAAGAAGCCTGTTCAGCGGAACATAGGAAACCATTTCCGCCATCTCGTTCTTGTTTTTTCCGGCAAAAGTTACCGACCCGTCAAAACTGATGTACCAGCCCATGTTCAAAAAGAATTCAAGCTCAGACTGCGAATATGAAAATCCGTGGATTACACCCTTGTTCCATTTTACAGCGTGCAAAATATCCATTGTGTGCTGAAAACTTTTCCGTGAATGGACAATCACCGGCAAGTCAAGTTTTTTTGCAAGAAGAAGCTCCTGCTCAAAGAAATTACGCTCTTCGATAATCGTGCTTCGGTCAAAAAAATCATGTGTACGGCCGCCGTTTTCTGCGGATTCCCAGTCATGGTCGATTCCGCAAGGTCCAAGCGCAACCAGATGCGAAGAAAATTCATTCTCAGAATTCGTAAATTCATTTATGTTTTTTTCAAGAAGAGCTATAGTCTGCTCTCCTTTCTCGATATTTTCAGAAGTCTGCATCACTCCGGCACAAAAATAAACTGACTGCTTTATTTTGCGGATAAGGCTCGACTCTTTTTCCGGGTCAAAAGTTTCAAGGCACTGCGAAACAAGTTCCGTTCGTTTCCAGATGTCATCCGCGGAAAACCCGGCATCAAGCGCAAGACATTCGTGCGAGCCAAAACGGGAAAGAATATTCGCCCCCTCTTCCATCCCGAATTCCTGAACGGTAAGATAAAAATTTAAGAATGAATCCGCAAACATAGGGGTATTTTATCACAAAACAGGATTTTATTCATTGAGTTGTAAAATTTTTTAACAATCCTAGCCAACATTTTAAATCTTGACTATAATATTTTTGTGTGTTATTCTTTTCTTACAAAAGATATTTTGGAGGTGTCATTATGTGCAGAACTTCAATTTACGAGGCGCGGAACAATCTTTCTAATTTTGTAAAAATCGCGGAAGGCGGCGAGCCTGTGGAACTGACCAGATACGACAAGCCGGTTGCAGTAATCATCAGTTATGAGGAATATTGTCAACAAGATGAAAAGCCATCTTTAATCGATAGATTGAATAAACTAAAAGAGGAATATTCTGATG
>CAVGBY010000077.1:0-9761 GCA_963627355.1 uncultured Prevotella sp.
GCAGAAAAGTTCGATGAAGTATTTAAACCTGAAGAAATGGCTGGGGTAAAAAAATGAGCGAAAAAATAACTTATTCATATTTTCCTGGATGTACATTAAAGAACAAGGCTGTTGAGCTTGACGCATATGCAAGGGCATCTGCGGAAGTTCTGGGCTTTGAGCTTAAGGAAATTCAGGATTGGCAATGTTGTGGCGGTGTTTATCCTATGTCCACAAAGGAAATTGCTCCAAAACTCCCTTCTGTACGTGCTTTGTCTGATGCTTTTAATCATAATCAGAATCTTGTCACTCTTTGTTCTGCCTGCTACAACGTTTTAAAGCAGACAAACAATGCCATGACAAATGATGAGAACACGATTTTAAAGGCGAACAACTATTTAAAGCAGGACGGAATCGAATATCACGGTGAGACAAAAGTTCTTCATTACCTTGAAGTGCTCCGTGATGTTGTCGGCTGGGACAATGTAAAAGCCGCTGTAAAAAATCCTTTAAAGGGAAAGAAAATTGGAGCTTACTACGGATGCCTTCTCCTTCGTCCTGGTAATGTGATGCAATTTGACGACCCTGAAAATCCTCAGATTATAGAAGATTTTATAAAGGCAATCGGAGCGACTCCGGTTATCTATGCGCAGCGGAATGAATGTTGCGGCGCGTACACGGTGTTTGAAAATCCTTCGATTCCCGAGACGCGCGCTCAGACGATTCTTGGAAATGCAGAAGATTTCGGAGCGGAACTTCTTGTTACAAGCTGCCCGCTTTGCCGTTATAACCTTATTAAAAACAAGAAAAACAGTAAGCTGGACGTTATTTATTTCTCTGAGCTTCTTGCGGAAGCGCTGGGAATAAAAGATTCAGTTCTTGCTTCCTTGAATAAAAAGGAGGCTGTAAATGCTTAAATCAGAAATTGAACAGCTAAAAAGCCAGATTCTTGAAATAAGCGGAGTAAACACAAAGAAATGCATGGTTTGCGGAAAATGCTCCGGCACTTGCCCGAACTATGATTCAATGGAATATCATCCGCATCAGTTTGTACAGATGGTTGAAAAAGGAGAAATTGAACCTCTTCTTAAAAGTAAATCAATCTATGCATGTCTTTCATGTTTTGCGTGTCTGGAACGATGTCCGCGGCAAGTTGAACCTACAAAAATCATCGATGCGGTGCGTCAGTATGTTGAAGGTCAGCGTGGTCCGCACCATCTTGATCCTAATCAGGTGCCGGAACATTTGGATGCCGATATGCCTCAGCAGGCACTTATGAGCGCATTCAGAAAATACAAGAAATAAGGAAGTGACAGATGGAAAGAATTGGTGTTTTTGTATGTCACTGTGGTACTAATATTGCCGGTACAGTTGACGTAGCAAAAGTTGCTGAAGAACTTGGAAAAGAAAACTGTGTTGTTTTTTCAACACATTACACTTATATGTGTTCTTCTGCCGGTCAGCAGATGATTGAAGAGCATATCAGGAATGATAAATTGACTGGTGTTGTTCTTTGCTCCTGCTCTCCTAGAATGCACGAAAAGACATTCCGTGCCTGCGCAGAAAGAGCCGGATTGAATCCGTATAAAGTTGAGATTGCAAATATCCGTGAGCAGTGTTCATGGGTTATGAAAGATATGGCGGAAGCGACAGAAAAGGCTATTGCCCTTGGTAAAGCCGCTATTGCAAAAACCATTCTTAATACACCTTTGATTCCGGGTGAAACTCCGATGACAAAACGGGCGTTGGTTATCGGTGGTGGAATTGCCGGAATCACAGCCGCCCTTGATATTGCGGACGCAGGATTCCCGGTTGATATTGTAGAAAAAAATGTTACAGTCGGCGGAAAAATGGCGATGCTCGACAAGACATTCCCTACCCTTGACTGCGCATCTTGTATCGTAACTCCGAAAATGACAGAAGTTAGCCAGAATTCCAATATCAGGATTCTTTCTTACTCTGAAGTTTGCGGGGTAAAAGGATATATCGGAAATTTCACGATTGACATTAAACGTCATCCGCGTTTTGTAGATGAAACAAAGTGTACAGGCTGTGGCGCTTGTATTGAAAAATGTCCGAACAAGAAAGTTCCAAATCCTTTTAACTTGAATTTGAACAATAAAAAGGCAATTGATATTCCTTTTGCCCAGGCTGTTCCAAAAGTAGCAAATATTGACGCGAATTATTGTCTTCACATGAAAGGCCTTAAAAACGGCAAGGACAATGTATGCGGATTCTGCGAAAAGGCCTGTGCCGCAGGAGCAATCAATTTCCACCAGAAAGAGGAAATAATCACTGAAAAATATGGCGCAATCATCGTGGCGACCGGTTATAACCCGATTAGCCTTGAAAAATTTGATGAATATGCATATTCACAAAGCCCTGATGTTGTTTCTTCTTTGGAATTTGAACGCCTCTGCAATGCATCCGGTCCTACAAACGGTCATCTTCTTCGTCCTTCAGACGGAAAAGAACCGAAAGAGATTGTATTTATCCAGTGCGTAGGAAGCCGATGTTCTGCGGATTCTAAAAAAGGACACGAATATTGCTCAAAAATCTGCTGTATGTACACAGCAAAACACGCTATCCTGACACGCGACCATTATCCGGACACGCACATCACTGTTTTCTATATTGACGTGCGAACTCCTGGAAAGAATTTTGATGAATTCTACCGCCGTGCCGTTGAGCAGTACGGTGTTGATTACATTAAAGGCCAGGTTGGAAAAGTAACTCCGCTTGCAGACGGAAAACTTGATGTCCAGGGTTCTGATTTAATTTTGAACAGACAGGTTCACATCAAGGCTGACATGGTTGTTCTTGCCGCTTCTATCGAGGCAGACAAATCTGCCCGTCCGCTTGCGACAATGCTTACAACTTCTATGGACACAAACGACTTCTTCCTTGAGGCACACGCAAAACTTCGCCCTGTTGAAAGCCCTACTGCCGGTATTTTCCTTGCAGGCTGCTGCCAGGGACCGAAAGATATTCCGGAAACTGTAGCGCAGTCTTCCGGTGCCGCGGCAAAGGCAATTTGTCTTCTTATAAAAGACAAGCTCAAGAACAATCCTTGCACGGCTCATCCGGATGAAAATATGTGTAACGGCTGCGGCCAGTGCGCGAATGTCTGTCCTTATGGTGCAATCAGTTATGTTGACAAAGATTTCCGAGGACCGAACAGAACTACAATCACAAGACACGTTTCCCAGGTCAATAGCGCAATGTGCCAGGGATGCGGTGCCTGTACTGTAGCCTGCCCTTCCGGAGCAATGGATTTGAACGGATTCAGCAACAAACAGATTTTGGCGGAGGTTGATGCATGTCTTTAGAAAATGAAAACACTGTAAAAAATACAGAATGGACACCAAAAATCATCGCATTCTGCTGCAACTGGTGTTCCTATGCCGGAGCGGATTTGGCCGGAAACAACCGGCTTGAGTATCCTGCGAACGTAAAAATCGTGCGCATTCCGTGTTCATGCCGCCTGAATCCACTGTTCATTTTGCGTGCGTTCCAGCGTGGTGCGGACGGAGTGATTCTTTGCGGTTGCCACCCGGGCGACTGCCACTATTCTACAGGAAACTACTTTGCGCGCCGAAGAATGACACTTCTCTTTAGTCAGCTTGACTTTTTGGGAATTGAAAAAGGCCGCACCCGTGTTGAATGGTGTTCTGCCGCAGAAGGTGTTCGCTTTGCAGGAATCATGAATGATTTTGTGGCTCAGATAAAAGAACTTGGAGAATGTAAAAAGCTGGAGGATGTACGATGCAAGAACTAAGCGCAAAAATGATTCAACGCGCAAAAGAATTGCTTTCCGAAGGCAAGGTTCAGCGCGTTGTCGGCTGGAAAAAAGGTCTGTTTGACGATGATATTACACCGGGAACTTTTTCTTCAGCTGAAGAACTTGATAAAGAATTTATATATGACAAAAACTGTGCGGCAAACCTTTCAAAATATCTTGTAAAAATAACAAGAGAAATTGAAACAAGAAAAAGCACAGCAAGAATGAACAACACAATGGCAAAACAGCGCGACCCGAATGCCGCGGAAGCACCAATTCCTTCTGAAGTTGTTCTTGTTTTCCTGAAGCCGAACGATTCATATTCGTTTACTCAGCTTTTAAAGGAAAACAGAATTGCCCGTGGCGATGTCTACGCAATCGGAATTCCGTGTCAGGATTCGTTTGACGGCGGTTCTGTATGCGAAAGCTGTGCCGGAAAAAAGCATGTTTCATGCGACGAGCTTCTGGGCGTTGAGGAAAACGAAAATCTGGGCGAGTCAAAGCGGCTTGACGTTCTTGACCGTTTTGAGAAAATGACGGCAGATGAACGCTCTGAATTCTGGAAGAATGAATTCAGCCGCTGTATCCGTTGTAACGCGTGCCGCAATGTCTGCCCTGCCTGCACCTGCGAAAAATGTGTATTTGACAACAACAAGCTTTACACGTCGCAGAAAGTTGCGGAAACAAATTTTGAGGAAAGCCTTTTCCACATAATCAGGGCCTGGCACGTTGCCGGACGCTGCACAGACTGTGGCGAATGCTCAAGAGTTTGTCCGCAGGGAATTCCGCTTTATCTTCTTAACCGCAAATACATCAAGGATATTAATGAGATTTACGGAGAATATCAGGCCGGAAGCGATATGGAAACTAAACCTCCTATGCTTACTTATACAACTGGTGATGCAGAGACTAGCATTGTTTGGTCAAGGTCAAAAGATGGAGGTGAACAGTAATGCTTAGTATTTCATCTGACAAAATAGACTCGTTATTTGCATTGATTGGTGAAAAATCGCCGTTATATATTCCTGTTACAAATGAAAGCGGAAAAGCTGACTTTAAGAAATGGGAAAAAGGCGTAAAACTTTCATCTAACTTAAAGACTGTGCGGTCTGCAAAGGATTTTTTCTTTCCAAAGACAGAGCACATGGTAAGCTACGAACTAAAAGGAAAAGAAATCAAGATTATTGATCCAAGAAAAGATTCTGAGGATTTTGTAATCTTTGGTGTTCGACCTTGCGACGCTGTTGGCTTTACTGTAATTGACAATGTTTACCTTAACATGACTCCTGTTGATTCTTACTACAAGAACCATCGAGAACATGGAACAGTGATTACACTTGCCTGCAATGAACCGGAAAAGACCTGTTTCTGCTCTACTTATGGAATTGACGCTTCTCTTTCTAATGACAAGAACGGTTCTGCCGGGGATGTAAGCTGCTGGCTTGCGGACGGAAAATATTTCTTTAAGGCAAACACTGAAAAAGGAAAGACGTTTGTTGAGAAAATTTCTTCTGCTCTTACAGAAGCCGATGAAAAAGCCGTTGAAAATGAAAAGAAGTCCATTCTTGAAAAAACAGAAAAACTTCCTTTTGCGCATCTTGACCTTTCAAAATTTCAGGGAAAAGATATGCTTAAATTTTTCAACTCGCAGATCTGGAAAAAAGTTGCAGAACCTTGCGTAGGCTGCGGAACTTGTACTTACGTTTGCCCGACCTGTATGTGTTTTGACGTGCGCGACTTTAACACTGGCCACGGAATCCGACAGATCCGCTGCTGGGATTCGTGTATGTATTCTGACTTTACGCAGATGGCCGCGGCAAATCCGCGCCTTACCCAGGTTGAACGAAGCCGACAGCGCTTTATGCACAAGCTTATGTACTACCCTATGGCGCACGAAGGATTGTTCCAGTGCGTAGGTTGCGGACGCTGCATAGAAAGCTGCCCTGTAAATATGAACGTTGTAAAAGTGATAAAAGCCGTTCAGGAATCTAGCGACATCTAAGGAATAGGAGAAAACGATGGAAAACAACGAAAGCTTTATTCCTTATGTAGGAAAAATTATTGACATAAGACAGGAAACTCCTGATGTAAAAACGTTCAGTGTAGTCGGTCTTGACGGAAAAAAATTGTTCGAGCATATTCCGGGACAGTGCGCAATGCTTATTGTTCCTGGCGTTGGAGAATCAATGATTTCCATTACTTCTTCACCGACTCTTGAAACACACATGGAATTTTCTATCAAAAAATGCGGTGTGGTAACGGAATTCCTTCACAATGCCGAAGTCGGACAGGAAATCTGTGTGCGCGGTCCGATTGGAAACGGATTCCCGGTAGACACAAAACTAAAAGGAAAAGATATTCTTGTAATTGCCGGTGGTATTGGAATCGCTCCTGTTCATTCTGTAGTAAATTACATGATGGACCACCGTGCAGATTACGGAAAAATTCAGGTAATCTACGGTTCGCGTTCAATGGCTGACCTTGTTCGCCTTGATGAGATGCAGAACGTATGGATGAAACAGCCGAACTGCTCGATTGACCTTACAATTGACCGTCCGGAAGAAAACTGGAAGGGTCACGTAGGATTTGTTCCGCCGTTTGTAACTGAACTTAATCCTGATCCGAGCATGACAGTAATCATGTGCGGACCTCCGATTTTGATTCACCTTTCATTGGATGCGTTGAAAAAGCTTGGCTTTAAGGATGAGCAGGTTTTTACGACAATGGAAATGCGGATGAAATGCGGAATCGGAAAATGCGGTCGCTGTAATATCGGTGATAAATTTGTCTGCAAGGACGGTCCTGTATTCAGTTTTGATCAGCTCGGAGAATTACCTCCGGAATACTAATATTGCTGGCCTGCGGCAATAACTCCCGGGGTTTTTAAGGGGCAGACGCCCCTTAGGAGAGGGGGTAGCGGAAAACCGCAGGTTTGAAGCGAGGGGCAGACGCCCCCTTTAGGAGTATAAAAATGGCAGAAAATAAAACTCAGATGGCTACAATATATCTGTTCGGCAAAAAATACGAAGTGCCGGCGGAACTTACAGTAATGAATGCGATGGAATACGCCGGTTACCAGCTAAAACGTGGTTGCGGCTGCCGAAATGGATTCTGCGGCGCGTGTGCGACAATTTACCGCGTAAAGGGCGAAAATCAGCTTAAGACTTGCCTTGCCTGCTCTCAGAAAGTCATTGACGGAATGTACATTGCGACTCTTCCGTTCTTCCCGCTTGTAAAACAGATTTATGACATCAACAAGATTAAGCCGGAACAGGCTGTTATGATGCAGCTTTATCCGGAGATTTATTCTTGTGTAGGCTGCAACGCTTGTACACGTGCCTGTCCTCAGAATCTTCAGACAATGCAGTACATCGCTTATGCGCAGCGCGGTGATTTTGCAAAATGCGCGGATCTTTCTTTTGACTGTATTATGTGCGGATGCTGTTCTTCACGATGTCCGGCTGGAATAAGTCATCCTCAGGTTGCTGAGCTTGCACGCCGACTTAACGGAAAATATATCCAGCCGCAGAGCCAGCACCTTCTTGACCGAGTGAACGAAATCAGCGAAGGAAAGTGCGAGGAGCTTATTCAGAATCTGATGAAAAAGCCTTTGGCCGAAATCAAAGAGCTGTATAACACTCGTGAGATTGAAAAATAACGCCCAGGAGATAAAGATATGTACGGAAATTATCTTGACGATGCAGCTAAAATTGTTGCAGAAAAACGCGAAGAAAACCTAAAATTTGAACACGCTCGTCTTACCGCAGAAGAAAAAGACGATTTGCTTTTGAAATTTCACCCGGATAGAATCAAGAGTCAGTTTGAAGAACTTAAGATTGGTCCGAACAAAGGACAGAAAGCTCCTATTGAACTGGCAAAAATGCTTGAGGCAAAACCACGGATTGAGCCGGAACACATTGACTTGAACCACGTTGACTACGAAACTGATGTTCTTGTAATCGGTGGCGGTGGTGCCGGAACAAGCGCGGCAATCATGGCAAGCGAGGCAGGCGCAAAAGTTCTGCTTGTAACAAAACTCCGTGTCGGCGATGCGAATACAATGATGGCTGAGGGAGGAATCCAGGCGGCGGACAAACCAAACGATTCTCCGGCTCAGCATTACCTTGACTGTTTTGGCGGCGGACACTTTGACGGAAAGCCGGAACTTGTATACACACTTGTAAACAAGGCTCCTTCTGTAATCAAATGGCTGAACGACCTTGGCGTTGAATTTGACAAGATGCCGGATGGAACAATGGTTACAACCCATGGCGGCGGAACAAGCCGAAAACGTATGCATGCCTGCAAGGATTATTCGGGTGCGGAAATCATGCGTACTCTCCGCGATGAGACTTTTAACCGCAAGGACAATATTACGGTTGTTGATTTTACGTCTGCAATCGAGCTTATCAAAAATGACAAGGGAGAGGCTTGTGGTGCTGTCCTTATGAATATGGAAACAGATGAGCTTTACATCGCAAAGGCAAAGGTTGTGATTCTTGCTACTGGCGGTGCTGGTCGTATGCATTATCAGGGATTCCCTACCTCAAACCATTACGGTGCCACAGCTGATGGTCTTGTTCTTGCTTACCGTGCAGGCGCAAAGCTTTTGTATCAGGATTCATTGCAGTATCACCCGACAGGAGCGGCTTACCCTAGCCAGATTCTTGGAAAACTTGTAACAGAAAAAGTACGCTCGCTTGGAGCAAAACTTATCAACAAAAATGGTGAAGTTTACATTCATCCGCTTGAAACACGCGACGTAAACGCTTCTGGAATTATCCGAGAAGTAAAAGAAGGCCGTGGTGTCCACAACGATGTTCAGGACGCTGTTTGGCTTGATACTCCGATGATTGAGATGATTCATGGTGAAGGCACAATCTTGAAGTCAATTCCTGCGATGTACAATATGTTCATTAAATACGGAATCGACATCAGAAAGGAACCGATTTTGGTTTACCCTACGCTCCACTACCAGAACGGCGGTGTTGAGATTGACAAGACTTGCCACACTAACGTAAAGAATCTTCTGGTTGCTGGTGAAGCATCCGGCGGTGTCCACGGAACAAACCGTCTGATGGGAAATTCTTTGCTTGACGTTGTTGTATTCGGCCGCGAAGCTGGAATTGAAGCCGGAAAAATGTTCAAGGACATAGCTCTTTCTGATACTTCAAAAATGAACCTTGACCATGTTAAAGCGTTTGAAAAAGAGCGTGATGCAGCCGGAATCAAGGGCGATGAAGTTTCTCCAAAACTGCTTCCAGTTTACCACCACGGAAACCCGGAATTTGAAAAAGCAATTCCTGGCGCAAGTAAATAGGTGAAAAATCCATGATTTTTTGAGAATCCCCCCCCCCTGCTATTTTTGACGTGGGGGGGGGATTTTTTTATTGATAGAAAGATGTTGATTTTTTGTTGTCATCAGTTTTTAAATAACCCTTAAATTTCGCGCCACATTTTACAGCAACAAATAAGGCTAAACGGTACGCAAAAATATAAAAACAACAGATAATCGGAAACAAATTGCAAATTTCTAAAAAATACAGTACAAAGGACACAATAAGCAGAACAAACGTTCCATACACTCTAAAAACTGTAATTTTTGAAACATCGTATTTTATGATATATTTTCTGAAAAACTGATTTACATCAGCCTCTTTTCCATAATGTGCTTTATATTCAAGAGTTCGAACCAAAGGAAAAACAAAAACTGCGGCAACAAAAATACTAAAAGAAAGATTTTCTGAATGAACAAAAAGCAGAGTTGTATATTTTGCAATACTCAAAAACAGATAAACCAACTGTGTAATTTTGCCACGTACAATGTTATAAATAAAGAAAATTACAATTAAAACCACTTCTGCCACAGAAAAAAACAGAACCGATTTTTTTGAAATAAAGAATAAAAGTACAATATTCAAAATAACGGAAAGAAAAACTCGTTCAAAATAAATAAAAAATTTGTGTCGAAGTTTTCTTTTTTGCTTTTCTTTTAGCTTCG
>CAVGBY010000078.1:0-9661 GCA_963627355.1 uncultured Prevotella sp.
GAGGAAAAAATATGGATATTGGCTTGGTAAACGGATTTTCTAATATTACAAATGGCGACGGGGCGATTCAGTCTGCAAACATGAACAGGGATTTTTCAAAATTTCAGGATTTGGTTCAGTCAATGCAGAAAAAAGAAAAAAGTTCCACGGTTTCTTCAAGCCAAATTCTTCCGGAAGGAAAATTGAATGGTGATATTTCCTCCGGTTTTTCTGGAATGTTCAAGGAAAAAAGCGCGACCCATGCAAATCCTGTTGGCGCGGCCGCAAATCAGGCGAACAGTCATGTTGAAACTAAAAAAATCGACAAAACGTCAAAATTATACGAAAAGTCAATGGAACTTGAAAGTTATTTTGTAAAGCAGGTTCTTTCCTCAATGCGAAAAACTGTCTCAAAATCTGCTCTTGGCGGAGCAGGAATGGCAGGTCAGATGTACGAGGATATGCTTTTTGACGAATACGCTGTGAATATGACAAAAAATGCGGGATTCGGCCTGGCTGACCAGATTTATTTAAGTCTTGTTTGATTGTTTCAATTGTATTAATATAATTTTATGCAAAATTTATCTCTGCCGGAAAGTTTAAAGGGCGTTCATTTTCATTTTGTCGGAATAAAAGGGACCGGCATGGCGGCTCTTGTTGAAATATTTTTTAAAAACGGAGCAATAATTACAGGAAGCGACGTAAGTGAGCATTTTTATACAGATGAAATCTTACAGAAACTAGGCATAAAGGCGCTTCTTTTTGATGAAAAAAATATTACGGATTCAGTCCAGTTTGTTGTTTACTCTTCCGCGTATAATCTTCAGAAAAACCCGGACTTGATTGCCGCCCAAAAAAAAGGGATTCCTTGTCTGCTTTACACCCAGGCGTTGGGACTGTACTCTGAAAAGGCGTATTCTTGCGGAATTTGTGGTGTACACGGAAAAACTTCTACGACTGGTCTTGCGGGAACCATTTTAAAGGAACTTGATTTACCGGCGCAGATTCTTGCCGGAAGTGTTATAAATTCTTTTGGGAATACCTGCACTTTTACCTCGGAAGACTGTAAAAACTCTGAAAAGCACTATTTTGTCGCGGAAACCTGCGAGTATCAGCGCCATTTTATGTCGTTTTGCCCTCAGAAAATCGTTCTTACTTCTGTTGAGCCTGACCATCAGGATTATTACCCGACCTATGAGGATATTAGAGCCGCATTTGTTGACTATATCTGTAAATTACCGCTGAATGGCCAGCTGATTTACTGCGCGGATGATTCTGGTGCTGTGGAAACCGCAAAACTCGCAAAGGAAAAACGCCCTGACATTGTTCTTGTGCCTTACGGTGAAAATGCTGATGACGATTACAGACTTGAATTTGAAAAAGTTTCAGATGAAAAAAATAATTTTTGCGTAAAACTTCTAGGCTCTCTATTTTTAAAAGTTCCGGGAAAACATGAGGTGCGAGATGCGGTGGCGGCTGTTGCCTTGTGCTGCGAGCTTTTGCGTAATGCAGGAAAAAATCCGCTTGACTATATTGAAAAAATAAAACTTGGACTTGAAAAATTCACTGGCGGACGCAGAAGAAGCGAGATTGTTGGAACCTGCAGGACAAAAAATGGAACTTCTGTTGTTGTTGTTGACGATTATGGTCACCATCCGACCGCGGTAAAAACAACTTTGGCCGGATTCAAGGAATTTTACAGCGGAAGAAAACTTATTGTTGATTTTATGAGCCACACATATTCAAGGACGCAGGCTCTGCTGAAAGATTTCGCGTCGTCTTTTGATTCCGCGGACGAAGTGGTTCTGCACAAAATCTATTCTTCGGCACGCGAAAATCCAGAAGATTTTAATATTACTGGAAAAAGTTTGTACGAGGAAACCTTAAACTACCACAAAAATGTGCATTACTTTGAAGAGATTCTTGACGCAAAAGATTTTGTCCTTTCAGAACTGGAAAAAACTTTAGATAAATCAAAATATCCGGACGGTTATCTTTTTGTTACAATGGGTGCAGGTGATAACTGGAAACTCGGAAAAGCAATTTTGGAGCAGCTAAAATGACATCAATGACAGGTTATGCCTACAACGAGCAGTCAACAGAGGATGCGGTTGTTTCTGTTGAAATAAAATCAGTGAATTCAAGGTTTCTGGATCTTTCAATAAATCTTCCGCCTTATTTAAATCCGCTTGAAAGCTATTACCGCTCAAAAATCAGCGAAAAAGTTCTTCGCGGAAAAGTTGACGTGAATATCCGTATAAAGGAACTGGAGTCCGACACGGAGGTTATTGCAGACGCGAATGCCGCAAAATCTTACCAGAATGCCATAAAAAAAGTCTGCGAGGCTTGCGGTTATGATTCAAATGAAATTCCCCTCAGCCTGATTATAAGCCAGCCTGGAGTTTTAAATATCAATAAAGTCTACGACACTGAAAAATACAAGAATATGATTGAGCCGGTGTTCAATTCAGCCTACACGAAATTTGTGCAGGACAGGGCAAGGGAGGGCGAAAACCTGAAAATTGATTTGCTTGAAAAACTTTCAGTTCTTGACCAGTGCGCCGCTTTCTTTAAAGAGTGGCAGCCAAAGATGGAAAATCTTTTTAAAGAAACGATTGTAAAAAAATTCAATGAGCTTTTGGGCGAAAATGCCGACGAGAACCGGATTATGACAGAAACTGCCGCCATGCTTGTAAAATATACAATAAACGAGGAGGTTGTCCGTCTGCACAGTCATCTAAAGGCTATGCGTGATGAGATAAATTCAAATCCTGTTCCAGGAAAAAAACTAGATTTTATCTGTCAGGAAACAAACCGCGAGATAAATACAATCGGAAGCAAAAATCAGTTTAGCGAAGTCGGCGCAATGGTAATAAAGGCAAAAGATTCGCTTGAAAATATCCGTGAACAGGCAAAAAATGTGGAGTAATCTATGAAGTTGAACAAAGATGTACGTGTTGCAATCAGCGGAAAATCAGGTTGCGGAAATACAACTGTAAGCACATTGCTTGCTCAGAAACTTGGCGTAAAGCTGATAAACTATACATTCCGCCAGCTTGCCGCAGAAAAGGGGCTTACGCTTGCGCAGGTTATTGAAAATGCCAGGACAGATGATTCCTACGATATTTTTGTTGACAATCATCAGGTTGAACTTGCAAAAGCCGAGCCTTGCGTTTTAGGAAGCCGGCTTGCAATCTGGATGCTAAAAGAGGCTGATTTAAAGGTTTATCTTTTTGCAAGCGATGAAACCCGGGCAAAAAGAATATTGAACAGGGAAGGCGGCGACATTCAGAAAATAAAAGATTTTACTGCGATGCGCGACAGCGAGGACACCAGACGCTACAAAAAAATCTACAATATTGACAACAATGATTATGCTTTTTCGGATTTAATCATCGACACTGCAGATTACAATCCGGAGCAGATTGTTAATCTTATTGTTGCAGAATTAAAAAAACGCAATCTGATTTCTGAGTAAAGATTTCTGAATAAAAAAAGGCGGCATCCGAAAAACGAAAGCCGCCTTTTTTTGTTTTTTATAAAAGATTAGTATTTGCTGTCTGCAAAACCAATCCATCCGTCTTTTTCTACAAGAGCTTTTTCAAAGTCATCCAGCTTAAAAGGGTAACTCTTAGAAAGGCTTCCTGCGATAAGCTTTACCTTTGCAGTTCCGTCTTCATTGAATACAACTTTACATTCTGTGTCTTTGTCTGCAAAAGTTCTGAACATATCCTCAATAGATTTCTTGTCCATCTCAATTGCCATCATTCCACAGTTGTACATATTCTGTCGGAAAATGCGCGCGAAATTTGTTGCGACAACAACGTAAATTCCGTTTACTTCCAAAGCCCAAGGCGCATGCTCACGGCTTGAACCGCAACCAAAATTTTCACGGGTAATAATAACTTTCTTTCCCAAAACATCTGTTTTTGGATTAAAGCCTTCAAGCTTCAGGTCTTCAAGAAGATAAGGTTTTAAAGCCTGCTTTGAGATTTCAGTAAGATATTTAGCCGGGATAATCTCATCTGTGTTGATGTCTGAACGATCAAGGAACAGAACGCTTCCGCCAAATTGTTTCATTTTTTTCCTCCAGTTATTTATACAAAGGTGAATTAGTTATTGTTCCGGCAATTGCAGTTGCAGCCGCTGTTGCTGGACTCATAAGGTGTACCATTCCACCTTTACCCATTCTTCCGTTAAAGTTACGGTTTGTTGTTGAAGCGCAAACTTCACCGCTTGCAAGAACACCGTTGCTCATTCCAAGGCATGCGCCGCAAGTCGGGTTTGTTACACAGAATCCAGCATCAAGGAAAATGTCGATAAGCCCCTCATTAACTGCCATTTTGTAGATTTTTGGTGTGGCAGGGCTTACGATTCCTCTTACTCCCTGTGCGAGTCTGTGTCCTTTCAATACTTTTGCGGCGATTCTAAGGTCGCTTATGCGTCCGTTTGTACAAGAGCCGATGTATACCTGATTTACTTTTGTTCCTTCCATCTCAGAAATTTTCTTTACCTGATCTGGTTTGTAGCCAACTGTGCATACCGGTTCAAGGTCAGAAAGGTCATAAGTGTAAACTTTTTCGTATTCAGCATCATCATCAGAACGCCACTGGGCGTAATCCTCAATCGCCGCTTCTTTTGTCTTATATTCATCTTTGATGAATTCCCAAAGATAATCAACTGTCTTTGCGTCCGGATAACAGATTCCAGATGTTCCGCCGGCTTCAATTGCCATATTGCACAAAGTCATTCGGCTTTCCATGTCAAAATTATCAATGACTGGACCTGTGAATTCCACAACGCAGTTTGTGGCGCCGTTTACGCCGATTTTTGAGATAAGATAAAGAATGACATCTTTTGCGTAAACGCCTTCTTTTAAAGTTCCGTTCAATACAAATTTAATAGATTTTGGCTCGCGGAATGAGCATACGCCTTTTAAAATTCCTACCTCAAGGTCTGTGGTTCCGACACCAGCCGCAAAAGCTCCAAAAGCGCCATGGGTACAAGTGTGGCTGTCTCCCATGATTACAGTAAAACCAGGGCGGACAAATCCTTTTTCAGGAAAGATTGCATGGCAGACACCGTTCTGTCCGATGTCAAAAAAGTCTTTGATTCCGTTTCGGAATGACCAGTCACGGAGAATCTTTCCCTGCTCGGCAGTTTTGCTGTCTTTTGCAGGTGTTACATGGTCAATTACAGCCTTGATTTTTGTATTGTCAAAAACCTTGTCCTTTCCGCGTTCAACTAGGTCATTGATTGCGATAGGTGTTGTGATTTCATGGCAAAATACTCTGTCAAGCTTTAAAACGTAAGTGTTTGGAAATGGTGTGTCTACAAGATGTTTTTCAAAAATCTTCTGTGCGATTGTCTTTCCCATGGTTGTTTTGTTCTCCTATAAACTTTTGTTCCTTTTTTATGCTCAAAGAAACTAAAAATCAGTTTCCTATTATAATTAATTCAGAATCTATGTTCAATATATTGTGTTTTGCGGTTTTCCGTTAAGCCATGACAAAAAATTTTCTTCCCCGATTTTCAGGCAGCGTTTTCTAGTTTCATGCGGCGCCCATGCGATATGCGGTGTAAGGACACAGTTTTTTGCGCCAAAAAGAACGCAATTTTCGGTCATAGGTTCTTCTGTCAAGACATCCGCCCCATATCCCGCGATTTTTCCGCTTTCAAGCGCGTCTTTCACGTCTTTTTCGCAGACAAGTCCGCCTCTTGCCGTGTTCAGTATGTAGACTCCGTTTTTCATCATTCTGATTGAATCTTTGTTGATGATTTTCGCTGTTTCAGAAGTAAGAGGGGCATGCAAAGAGATTATGTCAGATTTTCTAAAAAGCTCGTCTTTTGAAACGCAGTTTTGGCTGGTGTTTTTTTTGTGCGGACAGACAATGACGTTCATTCCGAAGGACTCCGCAATTCTTTCAACTTTTTTTCCGATGTTTCCGTAGCCAAAAATTCCAAAAGTTTTTCCTTCCAGTTCTGTCAACGGCTTTTTCCAGTAGCAGAATACCGGAGATTTTTTCCAGTCGCCATTTAAAACTGAATCATTGTGGAATGAAACCTGATTCGTGAAATTCAAAAGCAGGGCAAAAGTATGCTGTGCAACGGCCGATGTGCTGTACGCTGGAATATTTGAAACAACAACCCCGGCTTTTTTTACGTCCTCAACCTGAATCACATTGTAGCCAGTCGCAAGAACTCCTATATATTTTAGATTTTTGCATTTTTCAAGGACAGAAGAGTCAATGTTGATTTTGTTTATTAAAATCGCATCCGCATCGCCAATCCGCTCAGCGACAAGATTTTCGGGAGTATGCTGATAAACAGTCACATCAGCGTATGAACTAAAAAAATCCCAGCTAAGATCACCGGGATTTACTGCTTGAGCATCAAGTATAACAAGCTTCATCTTTACGCTAGAACTTCAATACCTGTGCTTGCGATTGCTTTATTGATGGCATCCTCAATGCCTGCTGTTCCCTCGTCAAAATCAACAAGAACCTGAGATTTCTCCGGGTTTGCAACAACATTTGTAACGCCAGCCACACCTTTTACGGCTGAATCAACTTTTCCAGCTGTATCTGGATCAAACATTCCTGCTACATATATTTTTTTCTGCATAAATAACTCCATTAAGTAGTTAAGATAATTATAAGACACAAATTGTGATAATTCAAGGAAAATATTATTTTGAATCAGTTTTACCAAGCTGACCGCACGCGCCGCCGATTTTTCTTCCGCGTTTTGTGCGGAGCGTAACGTTAAGACCTGCGTTTTCCAACATTCTTACAAAATTTCTTACCTCTGCCTGTTCCGGCTCTTCAAAACTTAGCCCGGAAACTGGATTCCAAGGAATAAGATTTATGTTCACGTTGATTCCTTTTGCGAATTCTATCATTCGGTCGGCGCTTTCCCTGCCTGTATTCTTGTTTTTTAAGAGAGCGGCCTCGAGTGTCACGCGTTTTCCTGTTTTTTCTGCATAATATGCGATTGCTTTTCTTAGTTCAGAAAGCGGATTTCCATTTGCAACTGGCATAATTGATTTTCTTAATTCCTCGTCGGCGGTTGTAAGTGAAACTGCAAGTCTTATGTTCGGTCCATTGTCAGCAAGGTCGTAGATTCCGTTTATTATTCCAGAAGTTGAAAGCGTTATTCTTCTGCCGGAAAGATTTCTTCCGCGTTCGTCCGTAAGAATCCGGATTGCTTTTCTGATTCCGGAAAGATTCTGCATCGGTTCGCCCATTCCCATAAAAACAATGTTATCCAGACGGCCACATTCTTTTTCAAGGAACATGAATTGCTCTACAATCTCGTTTGGCTCAAGATTCCGGGCAAGCCCAAGAGTTCCTGTCATGCAGAACGCGCATTTCATTGCACATCCAACCTGGCACGAAACGCAGGCTGTTTTTCTTCCTTCCTTGTCGGTAAGAAGCACTGTTTCAACCGCATTTCCGTCAAAAAGTGTAACCTGCAGTTTTATTGTTCCGTCCGGATCTTTCAGAACTTTTGAAACTTTTGATGAGCGGAGAACGGCTTTTTCAGAAAGCAGATTCCTTGTTTCTTTTGAAAGATTTGTCATATCCCCAAAAGATTCTGTTCCGCTGCCAACCCATTTAAATATCTGAAGTCCGCGGAATTTCTGGTTCAGAGCAAGTTTTTCAGTTATCTCATCGGGCAAAAGCCCCGCCAAGGCAATTTTTTCCATTTGTATTTAACTTTTTAAATTTTCAAGCATCTCATTCACCGCAGAACTGTAAATTCCCTGTGTCTGAAAAGATTCCAACGCATTTATTGCTTCTTCTTTTTTGTTCTGGTTAAGATAGCAGTCGGCGATGTCAACGTAAAGACGGTAATTCTTGCTGTCATTTCTTATAAGATTCTTGAATCTGTCTATTGCCTCGTCGTATTTGCCTTCGCATTTACAGATCAGGGCAAGCCCCATTGCCGCATATATGTCAAAATCTATGTCGAGCGCGCGGTTATAATATTCCTCCGCGCCTTTGTAGTCACCGATATTTCTATATGCATCGCCGATTCGGGTAAGAATAACTTTGTTATGCGGGTCAATTTCCAGCAGTTTGTTCCAATATACTATAGATTTATCCTGCTGGTTCATTCCACGGTAGCAGTCTGCGAGACCAAAGAGCGCATAAAAATTTTTTGAATCCATCTCCAGAGCTTTCTGGAAATAAAAAACTCCCTCGCTGAACGTCTTTAGTTTTCTGTGGCAGTTTCCGATTGAAGTAAGAATTCTTATATCAACGTGATCTTTGTTAATTTCAAGCATCTTCTTCCAATAGTAAAGCGCCTCGCGGTATTTTTTTAAGTCAAAATTCAGATGTCCAAGCCCCACCAGCGCATAGGCGTTGTTTTCTTCCATCTTTAGAATTTTCTGGTAAAGCTCGCCTGATTTTTTATATGAATGGATTTTTCTGTAGGCATCCGCGATTCTTGTGATTACAGTAATATTTTTTTCATCGTGGACAAGATATTTTTCCCATATCTCAATTGCCTTGCCGAATTGGTTTAAAGCCTTGTAGCAGTCAGCAAGCCCGAAGAGGGCATAATTGTTGTCCGGGTGAAATTCAAGGCATCTGTTGTAAAAATTTATTGCCTCGTGGAATTTTTCCTGTTTACGCTCAGTATCACCAAAACCTACCAGCGCATAGTTGTTGTTCGTGTCAAGCTCTAGGATTTTCGTAAAGAATTCTTTTGCCGCATCAAGCTCGTTCGCTTTTAATTTCTGATAACCCTTTATTGAAAGTTCAGAAATCAAAGAGATTTTTTCATCTTTTTCAGAATTCTTGTCTTTTTCCAGATCCTGCACAACCGGAAATGCTAACTCTGAAGATTCATTGCCAAAATTTTCATCAAACTGTTCTTTCATTCCTATTCCTTAAGAAGAACGGAAATTATCTGAGCCATTTTCTCATAAATTGGCTCAACTTTTGTCTTGTTGTGCGCCAAAACATACAATTTCAGGGCTTTCAAACTTTCATCCTTCTTTTGATAAACGTCTCCAACTCTTGTAAGTCCGTCAGAATAGCCTGTGGTGATGAAAATACGTCTTGCTTCCTCAATCCGGCCATTGTTAAACAGTTCGTTTCCTTTTCTGTTTAAAATCACTTTCTGTTCAGAAGTCAAAGAAGAAACAGGATTGTCTGTAACTTTTATAAATCCTTCAGCACCTTGCTTCTTTCTTATTTCATCCTTTAACGATTCATTCATTAAAACTTGCTTTTCCTATTGTTGAACTTAAAAAGTTGAGTTTAAGACAAACTTTTTTTCTTGTTGAAATAGTAAACTAAAAAAATAGTTTGTCAATTGTCTGTACTAAAATATTTTGTTCCCCTTTATAAATTTACTCAGTTTTATATGTATAAAAATCAACGATTGAACGGCCATAAATTCTCTGGTCAGTTCTTGTTAGATTTCCGATTGTGTCCGGCATAAAATGTTCTTCCGGACGGTGAACCATTATTGAGCCGGTTTCCTTTAGGATTCCTTTTTTGTCTGCCTCAAGAATAAGCTGCTCATGGAATTTATATGGAAACGGAGGGTCAAAAAATATGTAGTCAAAACTGTTCCTGCAGCGTTTTATAAAATATTCAACCGGCATAAAGTGGCACTGGATTTTTACTCCACATTCTTTTTCTGTTACAGAAACGTTCTCAAGGAC
>CAVGBY010000079.1:0-9581 GCA_963627355.1 uncultured Prevotella sp.
TTACTATATAAAGTGCAGAGGTTTTTATGAAAAAAATCAGACGCATTTTTTATCCACTTTTGGCTTTTATTTTTTCGGGTTGCTTTTCGGCACGGATTCCGGCGGATTCATTTTCAATCGTAAACTGGAATGTCCAGACTTTTTTTGACGGAAACAACGATGGAACAGAATATTCAAATTTTAAAAAATCGCAGAACTGGGGAACAGAATCCTACAAAAAACGCCTTGAAAAACTTTGCGCGGCAATAAATTCAATCAACGCAGATGTGTTTGTTCTTGAAGAAATTGAAAATTCCGGAATTCTTTACGATATAACAAATTACTTAGCCTCAAAAAGCTGGAGTTCAAATGATGGCTGGCGGTATGGGGCTTTTTCAAAAAATCCGGGAGCGGCAATCGGATGCGCGGTTCTTTCAAAATTTCCGCTTTCTGAAATCACAATACACAATCTTGACATACGGACAGAAAATTCAGTCCAGCCGTCAATGCGTCCGCTGATAAAAATGAACATCCTTTTTAATGGAAAAAACTTTTGCCTTTTTGTAAACCACTGGAAATCAAAATCAGGTGGCGAAGAAGAATCTGAAGTGTGGCGGAACTGGCAGGAATCGGTTCTTGCGGAAAAATTTTTACAGCAGACAGAAACGCCTGCGGTTGCGTGCGGCGACTTTAACCGGGACATTCTGGAATTTAAAAGAATTTCTGATGCCGCAGGCGGAAACATGAATGCTCAAAATATTGAGCTGCGTCTGTTTTCCGAAAATCCGGCGGCGGAAAACTCCGGGGCTGCGGTTTATTCTCCGTGGCTCAACAAATCCGAAGAACTGGAAGAGCCCGGAAGTTACTATTTCAACGAAAACTGGGAACGAATCGACCATTTTTTTACAAACGACAAAATTGCGTTAAAAAACTTTGAGGTTTTGACAGAAGGCGAATGGTGCGGTGAAAATCTTATCCCGAAAGCATACAAAATTTATACAGGCGAAGGATTTTCCGACCATCTTCCAATAAAATGCTCTGTAAGCGAAAGAAAATCTATGTAACGGTTTTCAAAATAAAATACGTGTAGCGTGGGAACAAAGATTTTGATAAAATGAGTCATTATGAAAATCAAATCGCAAAAAGCAAAACTTTCTGGAAAAATCAGGGTTCCGGGTTCAAAAAGCCATACAATCCGGGCATTATTATTTTCTTCTTTGGCGGAGGGAACCTCACACATCCGAAATCCACTGGGTGGCGCCGATTGCATTTCGTCCAGCAAGGCAGTTCCTTTGTTCGGCGCAAAAGTTGATATTTCAAATCCGGATGACTGGGTTGTGGAAGGAGCCGGAAAAAACGCGCATCTTCCAGACAATGTTGTGGACGTAGGAAATTCAGGCTCTCTTCTTTATTTTATGAGTCCGGTTGCCGCAACTTTTAACGGCTGGACAGTTTTTACAGGAGACGAGTCAATCCGGACACGACCGATTCTTCACGTAGTTGACGCGCTGAAGCAGCTTGGCGCAGAGGCATATATCTCCCGCCCGGAAAAAAACGCTCCTCCCCTCATCATAAAAGGACCGGTAAAAGAAAATCAGAAAATTGTGACAGACGGCCGGTTAAGCCAATACATAAGCGGAATAATGATGGCGGCAAGCCGTCTGAACGGAACAACACGCATAGAGCTTACAGACCCAAAAGAAACTCCTTTTTTGAATATGACTAGGCTTTGGCTGGAGGAAATGGGTGTCAAACTTGAAATCAGCGATGACTACAGGCACATTCAAGTTCATGGTCCAGTCCAGATGAAAGCTTTTGACAAGGAAATTCCTAGCGATTGGGAGGCAGTCGCATTTCCTCTTGTTGCGGCTTTGATTTCTGAAAGTGAAATCACAATAGAAAATATTGATTTTTCCGGAAGCCAAGGCGATATGGCGATTGTTGAAGTCCTGAAAAAACTCGGTGCGGATATAATTGAAGACAAGGAAAAAAATACTCTAACGGCAAGACACTCAAGGCTTTCAACAGAAAATCTTCCGGGCAAGGAACTTCACGTGAATCTTTCCGGTTATCCGGATGCAATATGCGCATTGGCCGTTGCCGGATGTTTTACAGAAGGAACGATTGTTATAGAAGACATTGGTGTTTGCCGCAAAAAAGAAACGGACAGAATCGAAGTAATGCGGAAAGAACTTGAAAAACTTGGAGCAAAGGTTGAAACAGGCTCAGACTGGCTTAAAATAAACGGACACAGCCCGATAAAATCTGATGGAACAAAAAATCCTGAATGGAAAATCCACGGTGGAAACATCGAAAGCTATGACGACCACAGAGTTGCAATGAGCCTTGCGGTTCTAGGGCTTGGACTTGAAGAAGGAGAAACCGTAACAATAAACAATGCGGAATGTTGCGCAGTTTCGTTCCCTGACTTTTATAAAACAATGAACAAAATCAATGCAAATTTCTGCGAATTGTAATTTAAAAACAGGTTCGATATAATTAGCGTTATGACTTTGGAAGAATACAAGGACACATATTTTAGACGCTGGCAAAAACGACTGAATATTCAGTGCTGGTTCATTTTTGCCATGGTTGCTCTTATTACTTCACTTGTAACTCTTATTATGTATTTTTCAAAGCATATCGGAACAGAGGAATTTGTCTACGCTCTGATTGTCGGCTCCGCAATTCCGATGATTGTTCAGCTTGCGGTTATGATTCCTGTAACGTTTGCAATAAAGAACAAGAAAGTCACCTGGTCAACCGGATGCCGCTTTGTTGTCTTTGAACTGTTCTGGATTCTTGCAGTGATTTCTATTTTCCATGCGCATTATTCAGTAGTTCTGGTTCTTCCTGCGCTCACAATGCTTCCAGCCTCAACAACGGCGGACAAAAAACTCTTGCGTGGAATTTTAGTCGCTTCAATAATAACATATATTCCAGGATATTTTGTATTCGCCTTTCTTTACACCGAACACACTTTTTTTTATAAATTCACAATGATTGCAATTGATTCTCTGGTGATTTTCCTTTCATATAAAATCTCAAGGGAATTGCTGCGTTCCCAGACTGCCCAGATTTCATTTATTGCGCACAACTACAAAAAGCAGGTCGCTCTTGCAGAAGAGCTTCAGCTTGAACCGCTTACACGGCTTTTTAACAGACGGGCGCTTGCAGAAACAGTGGACCGGCTTATGCTTTCTGACAAAAAGAATGAGCAGCTTTCAATCGCTTTTCTTGACCTTGACGATTTTAAGAATATAAACGACAACTTTGGCCATGCGGCAGGTGATGCGGTTCTTATCTCTCTTTCCGGAATAATTGTTGAAACGCTCGAGACAAACCGCAACGCCTTCAGATACGGCGGGGACGAGTTCGTGCTTTTGTTCCGGGACAAGACACTTTCTGAAATAGAAGAAATCGTAAAAAACATAATGACAAAATTCCAGACAATGACTTTTGACTATCTGCCGAAAGATTTTCATTGCTCAATGAGCGTCGGAATCGCCACTTACAAAGAAAAATGGACAAGCAAAGACTGGTTCAACGAGGCGGACAAGGCAACCTACAAAGCAAAACAGAACGGCAAAAACCGCTACGAAATAGCAGAGTGATATGACTGAAAATCCATCATTTTTAACCGAACAGCTTATCACTTATATTGGAAACAAACGGCTTCTTCTTGATTTTATTGGAAAAGCCGTTAATTTTGTGCAGGATGATTTAAAAAAAGAAAAACTTACCTGCCTTGACATTTTTTCCGGGAGCGGAATCGTCTCGCGCTATCTAAAGCAATTTTCTTCATATCTTGTGGCGAACGACCTGGAAAATTACGCAAAAATAATAAACAGCTGCTACCTTTCAAACGAGTCAGAAATAAATATTGAAGAATTAAGGGAACTGCACAAAAAACTGATTCTTCAGACTGAAAACGACATTGAAAATTCTGAAAAAACAGGCTTCATCAGCGAACTTTACGCGCCAAAAAACGAAAACGACATAATTTTAGGCGAACGCTGCTTTTACACGCCTTACAACGCAAAATTTATCGACTGCGCAAGGCAAAACATTGAAAAATCAATTCCCGAAGAGTACAAAAAATTCTTCATCGCGCCGCTTCTAAGCCAAGCCTCCGTCCACGCAAATACTGCCGGAATTTTTAAAGGATTCTACAAGAATTCAAAGACCGGACTTGGACAGTTCGGCGGAAACGGAAAAGACGCTCTCCATAGAATCTGCAGCAAAATTGAGCTGCCATTTCCTGTTTTTAGCAAAAACGAATGTAAAACAAGAATTTTCCAGAGCGAGGCAAATTCCTTGGCCCAAAATCCGGAACTTTACAAAAACCTTAAGGACGGCAAATTTGACCTGGTTTATATGGACCCGCCCTACAATCAGCATCCGTACGGCTCAAACTATTTTATGCTCAACCTGATTGCGGACTACAAACGCCCGGACACAGAAAAAATAAGCCGGGTAAGCGGAATTCCCAAAAACTGGAACAGAAGCTCTTACAACAAACGAAAAAAAGCCGCAGAAACTTTCCGCGACCTGATAAAAAATATCCGGACAAGATTTATAATCGTTTCATTTAACTCAGAAGGATTCATAGAAAAAGACGAAATGGAAACGATTCTAAAGGAATTCGGCTCAGTCAAGATTTTTGAGTCAAAATACAATGCTTTCCGCGGGAGCCGCAATCTGCACAACCGCAAAATCCACGTTTCTGAATATCTTTTTGTGCTGAAAAAAAACTGAGCCGTCTTTCGTTCTGCAAAAAAAATCCCCAGCCATCACGCCGGGGACATCCCAAAAAAACTGATTTTTCAGCTAAACATTGAATTTAAAGAATAGAACATCTCCATCCTGAACGATATAATCCTTTCCTTCCTGACGGTACTTTCCGGCTTCCTTTATTTTCTGCTCTGAACCGTATTTTCTTAAATCTTCTATTGAATACGCTTCCGCCTTTATAAAACCTTTTTCAAAATCAGTGTGGATTACGCCGGCTGCCTTTGGCGCTGTATCCCCGGCATGGATTGTCCAGGCGCGACATTCGTCTGAACCGCCGGTAAAAAATGTTTCAAGCCCCATAAGATGATAGGCTTTTCGCGCCAAAACCGCCAGTCCGCTTTCCTTAAGCCCAACCGACTCCATAAATTCCTTTCGGTCAGCATCCTCTGTAATTTCCGCAAGGTCAGCCTCAAATTTTCCGCAGATTACAACAACCTCGCTTTTTTCAGAATCAGCGATTTTTTTAAGAGTCTCAACGTATTTGTTTGTTCCTGAGGCAATTGAATCCTCGTCAACATTCGCGACATACAAAGTCGGCTTCATCGTCAAAAGGAACATATCTTTTATGGCAATTTTTTCATCATCTGAAAGATCCGCAAGGCGGGCACATTTTCCTTCCTGAAGAAGAGGAAGAATTTTTTCCACCGCGGAATTGAACGGAGCCAGCTGTTTTTCAGCCTCTTTTCCAAGCGCGCGGACAGATTTTATATTTTTTTCCTGACGCTTTGAAATTGTCTGCAAATCAGCCTGGGCTAGCTCAAAATTTATCGTAAGAACATCGCTTTCCGGGTCAACAGGCGCCTCAACCTTTGAATCCTCGCGCACGTGCATAATATCCGGGTTGTCAAAACAGCGTACTACATGGGCAATGCACGCACATTCACGGATATTTGCCAAAAACTGGTTGCCGAGCCCCTCGCCCTGGCTGGCGCCCTTGATAAGCCCCGCAATATCAACAAATTTTACAGACGCAGGTGTCTTTTTCTTTGGATTATTAATAGAAGCAAGAAAATCCAGCCGTTCATCCGGAAGGTCTACAATTCCAACATTCGGATCAATTGTACAGAACGGAAAGTTTGCAGCCTCTGCCGGAGCCGCCGTTAATGCAGAAAAAATAGTGGATTTACCAACGTTCGGCAATCCAACAATACCACAGTCTAATGACATAAATTCCTCTTTAAAATCTAAAAGCCCGCAAAAAGCGGAAATCGTTATAAAAAAAGTATATTGATTTAAAAGATTTTTAACAACAGCAGCAAATTCCCCCGGCACGCGACCCGCTTTTACTGCAAGTCCTCATTCCGCTTACGCTCCATTGCGGTCTTTCCGTGGCAATCGGGGCTAAGCCACTTCTGAAAATACGCAGCTCCACCACGACCATCAACAATTTTATTTTCCGCTTAATGCACAGACATTTCAGGAAAATCATTTAGCCCGAAATTCGAGTTTTTCTTCAGAAGGAATAAATTGAATGGGCGGGAAGAAAAAGTAAGCGTCAACCGAGCCATTCGGTGCGATGGCAAGCAATTTTTGCAGAAAATTGCGCAGTCCGATACCTTGTTACGCTCCGTGTAAGATAGCTTTGCTATCTAGCGAATTGACGTGCTTTTTCTGGTAGCACATTCAATTTCTTTACTAAATCAATAAAACTCGAAATTTGGGCTACTTTACTAACAAAAAAGACATAGTGTATAATAAGTTGCTTGTACCTTGATATAAGATACAGCTAAGGGGCAAAAACTTATGAAAAACGCTTACGTAAACCGTGTATGGGAAGAAGTAAAAGCAAAAAATCCGAATGAACCTGAATTCCTTCAGGCTGTAGAAGAAGTTTTGACAACTCTTGATCCAGTTGTTGACCAGATGCCAGAACTCGAACCAAATGCAATTCTTGAACGCCTTGTTGAACCTGAAAGAGTAATTCAGTTCAGAGTTCCTTGGATGGATGACAAAGGAAATTACCATGTAAACCGTGGTTTCCGTGTTCAGTACAACAGTGCAATCGGACCTTATAAAGGAGGTTTGCGTTTTTCTAAGGAAGTAAACCTTTCAGTTTTGAAATTCCTGGGCTTTGAGCAGGTTCTTAAAAATTCTTTGACAACCCTTCCAATGGGCGGCGGAAAAGGTGGCTCAGACTTTGATCCGCACGGAAAATCAGACAAGGAAGTTATGCGTTTCTGCCAGTCATTTATGACAGAACTTTACCGCCATATCGGTCCAGACACAGACGTTCCTGCCGGCGACAAAAACGTTGGCGGACGCGAAATCGGTTATCTTTTCGGACAGTACAAAAGAATCCGCGATGAATACACTGGAGTTTTGACCGGAAAAGGTCTTACTTTCGGTGGCTCATTGATCCGTACAGAAGCTACTGGTTACGGTCTTATTTATTTTGCTCAGGAAATGCTCAAGAAAGCCGGACAGGATTTTAAGGGCAAGACTTGTGTTGTTTCCGGCTCAGGAAACGTTGCTGAATACGCCGCAGAAAAACTTCTTCAGCTTGGCGCAAAAGTTGTAACACTTTCTGACTCAAACGGATACATCTACGATGCTGACGGAATCACTCAGGAAAAACTTGACTGGGTCAAGGAACTTAAGAATGTTCGCCGCGGACGCATCGCTGAATATGTAAAACAGTTCCCTTCTGCAAAATACTTCGAAGGCAAAAAAGTATGGGAAGTAAAATGTGACTGCGCATTCCCTTGCGCGACACAGAACGAGCTTCTTGGCGAAGACGCTCAGAAACTTTTGGACAACGGATGTAAACTTGTTGCTGAAGGCGCAAATATGCCTTCAAACATCGACGCTGTAAACAAATTCCTTGCCGCAAAAATCTTGTATGCACCTGGAAAAGCATCTAACGCCGGTGGTGTAGCAACTTCTGGTCTTGAAATGAGCCAGAACTCAGAACGACTTTCTTGGTCTAGCGCGGAAGTAGATGAAAAACTCCACAGCATCATGATTAATATCCACGAAAACGCATACCAGACAGCAGTTAAGTTCGGTGCAAAAGAAGGTGACTGGGTAAATTATGTGGCAGGCGCAAACATTGCCGGATTTGTTAAAGTTGCCAACGCAATGATTGCTCAGGGATTAGTATAATATTAATTCAACGCAAGCGCCTGCTTTTGCCGCCACTCGCAAGTCTCGTGGCGAGTGCATTTTTTCGATAATCCTAAAAAAGCCCGCTGTCGCAGACTTTTTCTTAACGGATTTTCGATTTTGCACAGGCGCAAACATTGCCGGATTTGTTAAAGTTGCCAACGCAATGATAGCTCAGGGATTAGTATAATATTAATTCAACGCAAGCGCCTGCTTTTGCCGCCACTCGCAAGTCTCGTGGCGAGTGCATTTTTTCGATAATCCTAAAAAAGCCCGCTGTCGCAGACTTTTTCTTAACGGATTTTCGATTTTGCACAGGCGCAAACATTGCCGGATTTGTTAAAGTTGCCAACGCAATTAAAAACTCCGCTGGTTTTTACCGGCGGAGTTTTTGTTTTAAAACTGCTGGACTTCCAGAATTTCTGACTCCTGAAGTTCAGCGGAAATTTCTTCCTGATACTGAATTTCTACCATACCAAGAGGAACGCTGACCATAACGGCATACTTTTCCTTATCCCGCTCAAATGTCAAATAATTTTTTTCAATAAAATCAGGAATATCGCCGGCAAGTTCACCGGCAGCCGCCATCTTCTTGTAAATTTCAAGGATATTTTCTTTATCAAACTTTTCTTTGTAGGAACGCTTATCCACAAGCGCGCTAAAAATATCCGCAATAGTCAGAATTCTATCCTGCAAAGAAAGCTCCGAGGCAGTAAGCCGCTCCGGATAGCCAGAACCGTTCAGTTTTTCGTGATGATGAATTGCAATGCTTATTATTTTCTGTGGAACAACATTTTTTAGAATGGACTCCGTTTCTTCAACGTGCATTTTCATCACTCTGTATTCAAATGCGGAAAGTTTTCCCGGCGACTCAAGAATCATATTCGGAATTGAAATTTTCCCCATATCGTGCAGAATTCCCGCGGTAAAAAGCTCGTTAATTTCAGACTGCTGAAGCCCTTTTATTTTTCCAATGGAAACAGCATAACCTGCCGTATGGATTATGTGCTGAACCGTCTGCGTACTTTTAAAATCGATAAGATAAATCATCAGTTTAAAAAGCCGGTTTGTCTCTTCCGCAGAAAATTCCAAAGAATCAAAAAAATCATCCATATCCTGCTGGTAAGAGTCATAAATAATTTTTTTTGAAATCAGCTTGTCAATGTCAAGTTTTCTAAAAATCAAAAGATAAAGTTGATTGAATTTTGAAAATCCATATTTTTGAAAATCCGCCGTAAAATAATTTCCTTTTGTGTCATCCAAAAGCGACTGGAGCGAATTTGCCGTAAAAATCAAGGACGCATACTCAAGCTGCGGAATTTTGGCCGCCAGAGAGTCATTGTATTTCTTGTCATAAAAAAGCAGAGTTTTTGCAGTTTCCCCAAGCGGTGACATTTCCTTTAAATAATAATATCCGTACAAAAAGGAACGGTAGATTTCCTCCTGCGTAAGATCAGAAAGCCGAACCGCCTTTTCGCCAAAAAAATGAAGAAACCCGAAAAGATGAAACAAAGACAAAAGAACCACATCTTTCTGAGTGATTTTTTTCCCGGACGGAAGAGCCTTTGCAATAGAAGCCGCAATAAAAGCCGTTTCGCAACTGATTTTTCCAAGACTCTGGTTTATCTGCCGAACCATCCTAAAAATCAACTTTAAAATCTGAGCCGAATTCAACAAAAACTTTGGATAGACTTCTTCATTCATAT
>CAVGBY010000080.1:0-2551 GCA_963627355.1 uncultured Prevotella sp.
TGCTCGTGGTGCTATTCGGGCTGTCTGGAGGGGCGGGGCTTTGACGAATGTGGAAAAAAAGGCTTTGTTCTTCTGGATATTAAAAACAATAAAGTTCAGGCGGAATTTGTTCCTTTTTCAAGGCGTGTTGTCCAGGAAATTCCTGTAAAACTTTCGGGCACGTTGGATTTTTCGGAAATCATGAAAAAAATCACGGAATCTCTTGCCGGAATTTCTTCCCGGGATATTGTCCAGGTTGATTTGACCGGGGAACTTTCTGAAGATACGGAAATCGAGCCGGAATCTTATCAGTCCGCTTTGGCTTCGGAATATTTTTACATCCGCATAAAGGACAAGACAGAGGTAAAAATCGACTTTACAAAATACGAAAAGGACGTTTCCCTAAAAGGTGAATTTATCCGTCTTGTAAAAAATCAGCAGAATCTTTCCGAAGAGCAAAAAACCAAAATCATAATGACCGGAATAAAGGCGTTGGCTGGGAGACTTTAAAAATGGAAATTATAAAAATTCATATAAATAATTTTGGAAAATTCCACGACCTGAACATAGATTTTAAAAAAGGCGTAAATTCTTTTCTTTATGAAAACGGCTGGGGAAAACCAACTCTTTCAGTTTTTATAAAATCAATGTTTTACGGAATGGAACACACAAATTCAAAAGACGAAGAAAAAAACGAGAAGCTAAAATATTCTCCGTGGCAGGGCGGTGTTTACGGCGGAAGCATGATTTTTAGCCACAACGGAAAAGAATATCTTTTGAACAGGACTTTTGGAGTCAAAAAAAACGAGGACACTTTTGAGCTGCGCGATTTAAAGACGAACAAAATTTCTTCTGATTTTACGGAAAATTTGGGAACGGAACTTTTTGGAATCAACCGTGATTCTTATGCGCGGAGTGTTTTTGTAACGCTAAAGGATTCTCCGGTCGGTTCGGCGGATATTACCGCAAAACTGAACAATCTTGTTGAAAGCGGTGATATTTCTAATTTTGAGGAAGCGGCCGAAATCCTTGAAAAAAAGGCAAAAGAACTGCAGGGCAGAAACAAGGGAACCGGCGAGATTCCGGCTATCCAGCAGAAAATTGATAACGATAGATATTATATAGAAGAAATTGATTCAAAATTGAAGCAGAATGAAACTTACGAAAAAAAAGTTTCAGACATTCAGAAAGAAATTCTGGAATTAAAAAAACAGCAGGAATCCATCGCGACGCAAATTTCTTTATGCGCAAAATTCGAAAGCAAAGCAAGATACGAGCAGCTTAAAAATGACCTGAAAAAATCAGAGGAAGAAAAAAAAGTTCTTTGCGATTTTTTTAACGGACAAATTCCGGACGATGATGTGGTAAAAAAGATTGATTCAATTTCCAACAATTTTACAACGGTTGAATCAAACATTAAAAATCAGTCTGCAACCCAGTCCGAAAAAGATTTTTACGAGGATTTAAAGAATTATTTTGCCGGCGATATTCCTTCAAAATCCCAGATTGAAGAATGTCTAAAAACTGACAACGAATATAAGAATTTTAAGCAGGCGGAAAGCGCAAAAAAACTTACAGAACCGGAATCTTTTGAGCTTAATTCCTTAAACAAAAAATACGGCGGTTCTGACATTTCAGAAGAAAAAATTAATGTCTGCATTGACGATATTTCAAAAGTGCAGGCGGAAAAAACTAAAATCGGCGAGCTTAAAAACGAGCTTTTTGCAAAAGAAAACGAGTTGAACACGCTTTTGCAGCAGAAACAGAAAAATCCAAAAAGAATTGTGTTTATCGTGCTTGGAATTTTGTGCGCAGCGGCAGGAATTTTTGGCTTTTTTATGAATTATATGATTCTTGCGATTAGCGGAAGTGCGGTTTTTATTCTTTTTGCTGTTTTGGCAGTTATTTCAAAAGGAAAGAAACTTGATTTTCCAGAAAACGAGCAGGAAATTTCTAGCCTAAAAAATGAGATTGCAGAAAAGCAGAGCCACGCGGAAAGTCTGGAAGCCGCTTACACTAATTTCATCAAAAAATATTGCCCGGAAGAAAATTCAGAGATTGGCGCGCTTACAAAAATCAGCACGGAATACAGCGGTTATAAAAGGCTTTTGCAAAAACAGAACGACTACAAAAACTGGCTGGACGAGCAGAAATTCACGCCGGAAGAATACGAAAACAAAATCAGGGCGTTTACAAAGCGTTACTGCAAAACGGAAAATATTTCTTCGGTTCCTGCGGATATTCAGATTTTAAACGAAAAACTTTCTAGACTAGAGGCACTTAAAAAAAAGATAGACGCAGATTCTGAAAATTTAAAAATCCAGCAGAAAGAAAAAGACAGACTTGAGGCGATTTTTGCGCAGTACAAGACTGAAAAAACGTTAAGTTTCGCGGAACAGGCGCTGCAGATTCACAACAAACTTACGGAAATCAAAAACGTTGAAAACCAGATTCTTTCTGAAAAAAATAAGATTGACTCTTTTAAGAACGACCCGAACAACAATATTGAATCTTTAGAAAATCTTACAAAGCCGGAAAAATCAGTTGATGTGCTGCAGGATGAGCTTTCGGT
>CAVGBY010000080.1:2561-9524 GCA_963627355.1 uncultured Prevotella sp.
GCTTTCGGTTGTCGCGGAAGAAATTTCTTCTAAAAACAAAACGCTTGCCACCTGTCAAAAAATAATCAGCGACAATCTTTCTGACACAGAAAAAAAAGATGATATCGAAACGGAAATCGAACGCCTTTCAATTGAAAAACGTGAAAAAACTGCCGAATACCAGATTTTCACAAAAACACTGGAGTTGCTTCAGAAGGCCAAGGAAAATCTTGATGCAAATTACAGCGACCCAATGAAAAAAGGTTTTAAAAAATACGTAAAAATGCTCGGTTCGTCCGTAAATCTGATTATAAATACTGACCTGGAAGTTTTGCTTGACGACAACGGCAAAACGCACAAAAGCAATTCCCTTAGCGACGGCTACAAGGATATGGTGAATTTCTGTTCCAGAATGGCGCTCGTGGATTCGCTTTTTGAAAATGTCAGACCGCCGATAATTTTAGATGACCCTTTTGTGAATCTTGACGACGAAAAAGTTCCAAACGCGCTGCAACTTGTAAAAGAAATTTCAAAGGAAAATCAGATTATCTATTTTGCGTGCCACAAGAGCAGGGGAGTTTAGTTTTTGAGCTAATAACTTGACATTGCGGGGTGATGATTATAAACTTAAACGAATAAACTAATAAACCAATTTTGGCGAGGCGGAAGATGGATTATTTTGACAGTGAATATTTTAAGGAAAAAATTAAAGTAATCCGTGAAAAATTTAATATCTGCACGCCATATATGACCACATTGGGCGACACTGTCCGCCAGAAAATTCTTTTGATTCTGGCAGAGTCTGGAACCAGCGGAATGGATGTTCAGGATATAACCGCAAAAACCCATCTTTCGCGGCCGGCAATTTCCCATCATCTGCGGATTTTAAAAGACGCCGGAATGATTATAAGCCATAAGAAAGGAACTCAGATTTACTATTTTATATATATTCACAACGCGCTTGAGCGGCTTATGGATTTGATTACTACAGTTGAAAATCTTGTTTCAAATATTGACATGGAATCTGTTAAAGAAGTCGCGCCGTGGATGATTTCTGAAAACTGCGCTGATTAGAATATTTTTCTACTTTTGAAATTACAGAGGTTATTATGAAAAAAATTGTTTTGGCGGTCTGCGCTTTTGTTTCTTTGGCTTTTGCTGGATGCAAGTCTGGCGGTGCGGATTCGGTTTTGGGCGACTGGACTTTGGTTCAGTACAACATAAACGGAAATCCTGTAGAATTTTCGCTGGCTTCGGTTTCAATTGCAGCGGGCGGTAAAAATGCCAGGATTTCCGGATTTTCTGGCGTAAATACTTTTTCCGGCATCTGTAAGATTGATGGAAATAAATTTTCGGCAAAAGATGATTTTGTTTTAACAAGAATGTCTGGCAGCAAGAAAGATATGGAATTCGAGCGGACATTTTTGGCTTCCTTGAGCATTGCGGATGGTGTTTCTGTAAAAACCGAGAATGAAAAGCAGGTTCTGCGCATTTCTAATTCAACAGAAAAATCAGAGCTCATTTTTGAGCGTGCTTCTATAAATGATACTGACTGGGTTTTGTCCGCAATTTTAAAAGGTGACGGTGTTGTTAGTGTAAGTGCCGAAAAAAAATCGCTTCCAACTCTTAGATTTTCAAAAGATGGAAGTGTGGCTGGTTTTTCCGGCGTGAATTACTACACAATGGCTTATGTGATTGATGAAAACAAACATAAACTTTCATTTACCCGTGGCGCTGTTACGTTGATGGCTTCCGGTGACCTTGAGGCAACAGAACTTGAGCGCCAGATTTTTGAAAACATTGGAAAAGTAAAGTTTTACTCAATTTCAGGGCAGAATCTTACAATCTATTCAAAAGATGGTAAAATTCTTTTTGAATTTGTAAAAAATTCAAGCCAGGGTTCAAACTAAGGTCTTAGCCCCATTCCGCCTTCTAGCGTGATTGTTTCGCCGCTCATATATTTAAAGTCCGGGGAAGCAATCTGAACGCAAGCCCGGCCGATTTCTTTTTCAACATCGCCAAAATGTCCCATTGGTGGAGTTTTTACATTTGCCTTGAATGCGTCCGGGTACGCCTGCTGGAATTTTTCAAGTTGGGCTGTCCATGCAAGAGGGCAGATTACATTAACGTTGATTCCGTCTGCCGCCCATTCTGTTGCGGCAACACGCGAAAGACCACGGATTCCTTCTTTTGCCGCGGCGTAGGCGCACTGTCCAAAATTCCCAAAAAGTCCTGCTCCTGAAGCAAAGTTTATAACCGTGCCTTTTGTTTCTTTTAGGTAAGGGTAGCACGCCTTCATGTAGTAGAATGCCGCGTACAAACCTGAATAAAGCGCAAGATTAAACTGGTCTGTTGTGTGTTCTGCAAGTGTAACTCCGGAAGCAGAAGCCTGCGCGTTATTTATAAGAACATCGATTCTGCCAAAAGCGTCAATCGCCTGTTTTACAACATTTTTTACAACATTTTCGTTGTCAGAGTTTGCGTTTACATCAGCCTGAACTGCAAGAACCTTTATTCCGTATTCTAATTCCAAATCTGATTTTGCGTCGGTCAGTTTCTGCAGATTTCTTCCTGTTAAAACAAGATTCGCGCCTTCTTTTGCGTATGCGGTTGCAATTCCGTATCCAATTGAACCACAGCTTCCGTCACTTAAGACAGCTTTTCCGCCACCAGTGATGATTGCAACTTTATCTTTTAAAAATCCCATAAATTCTCCATATAAAAGTCATAAAAATATCAATTTTCTTCCATGTATTATATTTGCAAAGACTTTTCAAAGGCAAGAAGAAAAACGGCATTTCCCTATAAATGAGATTTTTTTGTTAAAAACTATGGCAAAAGACAAATCTTAAACGCACGGAAACAATGTGGTTGAGGTAGAAACGTTTGGAAAACTCTGTCAACAATCTGATGTACAGAAACAATGTTTCTTGACAATTTTCTAATTCCGATTTATTTTACAAACGGTACGGTTTTTGGTACGTAATTTATATTTCAAGTTTTTGGAGGCAATTATGATAATTGTAAAACAGATGGACATCCGTGCAAACATAAAAAAATATTTTGACATGGCTTTTAATGGCGAGCCGGTCATCGTTCCACGCAAGGAAAACAAGAATGTCGTCATCGTTTCTGAAAAGGAATTCAAGGAAATGGAAAAAGCAAAAAGAAATGCGGCTTATCTTGCTATGCTCGATAAAAGCGATGAGCAGCTTCGCCATGGAAAAGTCGTTGTAAAAACGATGGAAGAACTTGAGGCAATGGCGGCAGAATGGGCGAAATAATTTTTACAGAAACTGGATTCGAACATTATGTTTATTGGCAGACTCAAGATAAAAAGACTGTTCAGAAAATCAACAAGTTGCTGAAAAGTATTTCTCGCGACGGTGCATCGCGTGGCGAAGGCAAGCCAGAAAAACTAAAGCATAAAGATGGTGAGTATAGCAGACGGATTGATAAAGAAAACCGGCTTGTTTACGAATTTTCCGAAGATAAAATTACCGTAAAAGCTTGCCGCGGACACTACGAAGATTAACAAAGTAAAACCTAATCTTTTCCGTATATTTTCTTATGGTCGCCAATGTCAATCGGGATTATCTGGTTGTCTTCTATCTGAAAATCGATGGAAATTCTGTATTGCAGATTTATTGAAACCGAATACAAGTCTGAAAATTTGTGCAGTCTGAGCGATGGGTGGTAGACATTTTGTTCCATAAGCAGAAGAGTTTTTTCGTAGATATTTTTCAAATCAGGATGTTTTTTTAGAAACTTTTTTGCCCGCGCTTCGTATGAATCTGTGAAGATTATCTTAAACATCTGAAATCCTGTTTATGTGAGCGGCAACTCCGTCCGTATGGATTTTTCCGCTGGCAATATCGGTTTTTGACTCAAGGATTGCCGCCTCAAGTTCCATTTCTCGCATGCGGTTGTAATCGGAAAGTTTTAGGACAATGTATTTTTCTTTGCCGCGGATTGTGATTATGGCTCCGTCATTTTCGTCAATAACGGATTCAAGATAAGAAACACCTTTTGTTTTTAAGTCGTTTGCAGTAACTGTCATTTCCATATTAATTCCTCGTACTGTTAATAATATTATTAACAGTACGGTTTAGCAAGCGGAATTTATGATGCTTGGCTGTGAAAAAAAATTAGAGATTCCATTTTCGTCTTATTTTTCTTTTTTCACTTTATATTTACTTACCGCTCAAGAATTTTGTCCTCGTTCAAAAGTTTTTCATAAACTTCACGCGCACTCAGTTTCACTTTTTCCCTCCTTTTTTATCTGGCTTTGAATTTTTTCGGATTTCTGACTTTTATTAAATTGCGTCAAGTATTCTTTCTGCAACAGCCATTGTCATTGGAACAACAACTGTATTTCCAAGCAGGTCGTACCCATCTTTAAGTGAAACATCAAATTTAAAATCTTCGGGGTAGCCAAAAAGACGCAAGCCCTCGCGCAAAGTAAGGCGGCGGATTCCGTTTCCGTCCGGAACAAAAAGATGCTCCATATCCATAGCCACAAGAGTGGGGGCGATTTCTTTTGGATTCAGGACTTTTGCGACTTCGTATGACATTTTTCCGGCGACAATGTTATATCCAAGCGGAAGCGTTTCGTCTTGAACACGGATTCCGTTCTCTTTTTTCTTCGGATGCTCTTTGACCAGATATTTTTTTTGAACCAAATCCTCGAGCATTTCTTCCAGATTCGGCTTATCGTAAAAAGTTTTGATTTGCCCGATTGTAAGCGGCATTCCGTCCGTCCAGTCAATTCCGAATTCTTCCGCCCATTTTTTCTTTCTGCGTTCTTTTAAAAGAAGATTCAAAAGTTCCTTTTGCTCAGGCGAAACATTGCCCTTGTATTCAATGTCCCAGCTGTGGATATTTTCCGTACCGCCGCGCTTGTCTTTTATCGCTTTTCCCAAAAGCTCTGAAACATTAAAATGAGAAAGAAGAAGTTTTACAAAAGGCGAGTCAGAGACAAGCTCTCCATGCTGCAAAATTGACTCAAGATTCCTGCGGACTGGAATAAAATTTTCAAGATTCGGAGTCATTTTTTTTGTTCCGACGATATAAATCCGTTTCCTTTCCTGCGGAACACCAAAGTTATCCGCGCTAAGAACTTTCCAACTGATTTTATAGTCCAAATCTTCAAGATGAGAAAGAATTGTTGACAAAGTCCGACCGATTTTATCGTTTTTGTTTTCCCTGTCGTGGTTCACAAGTCCTTCGACATTTTCAAGAATGAACCCGGCCGGCTGCTTTTCCTTTAGAATCCGCTCGACTTCAAAAAAAAGCGTTCCTCTTGTGTCCATAAATCCGCGGCGCTTTCCGGCGGCAGAAAAAGCCTGACACGGAAATCCGCCAAGAAGAATGTCAAAATCAGGAATTTCAGAGGCTTCAATTTTTGTAATGTCTCCGAAAATTTTTTCTATAGGATGATTCTGCTTTAAAACTGAAACTGCATAAGGTTTTATTTCCGATGTGAACACACATTCAGATTCTATTCCTCTTTTTTTGCAGGCCAGTTCAAAACCTTTGCGTATTCCGCCGATTCCAGCAAAGAGGTCAATGAATTTTATTTTTTCAGAAGCGATATAGCACACAAAAAATACTATACAACTTTTTCATGTAATTTGCTAGGATTATTTTGTTCTGTTCATAAAGACGGAGAGCGGAATAAAGAATGTGGAAAAACTGCGGTTTCCACGTTGCTAAAGGCAAGCGAAGTGAGTCGAGCAAGTCCGTACTCATTTTTTACAACATCATCGAATAAAACTGAAAAATTAATTTCTTACCCTAAATACTTTTCAACTGCATTCATAATATACCAAAACATAACTGGCGGAATCGCATTTCCAATTTGCTTGTAAGCAGTAGCCTCACTTCCGACAAATTCAAACGTATCAGGAAAAGACTGAATTCTGGCTGCCTCGCGCGGTGTAAATCTTCTGTAAAGTTCTTTTTCAGGGTCAACAAGTAAAACCGGGTCGCGGGAATTCAGACTGACTTTTGCAAGATGGCTTGTTACTGTAAGGCAAGGCTCGTTCAAATTCTGTGCAAGTCCCCTCTTCATATTGTTTTTGGCATTTTTCATTCCCTGAACTGCACGCTCTGAAAAATAATATTTTTTCTCTTCTATAGCGAGTTTCGGAACTGCGACTGACAAAGGAATCCAGTTATTTTTGTTAGGCTTTTCAGGAAAAACAAAATCTCCCTTATCCGCGTAAATATCTTTTCTGATTCCAACAACTATAACCCGCTCCCTTTTCTGCGGAACTCCATAATCAGCCGCGCAAAGAAGAGAATAAAACGCTTTATATCCGGCTTCCTCAAATGCGTTTATAACAGACTTGAAGATTGTTCCATTTTTTAGGGTAAGCAAACCTTTTACATTTTCTGCAATAAAAACTTTCGGCTGTTTGTCTTTTACAATCCGCGCCATCTGAAGATAAAGTTTAGCCCTGTCATCAAAAGGGTCTTTTTTCGGATTTACAGTGCTGAATGACTGACAAGGAAAACCGCCTGTAAGAATATCGCACGAAGGAATATCCTCTGACTTAACGGAGCAAATATCAGCGCACTCAACCTTTTCTGTTTCAAAATTTGCTTTGTGTGTCAAAATCGCTTTCTCTTCAATATCAACGGCATAAACAAGTCTGCACGAATTTTTTTCATAATATTTGTTGTTAAATGTGAATCCGCCGATTGTTCCTAAGTCAACTCCGCCACAGCCGCAAAAAAGAGAAGCAACATTATACATTTTTTACACCATCCTCATAAGCAGGATTTATAACAGAATCAACAGCAAGTTTCCCGAAATCCATTCTGTACGTCATTGGAACAAGTTCAAGTTTCTCTTCATCTAGTTTTTGTTTTGGATTATCCAGTGTGTAAATAAAAATGCCCTCACTTGTGAAATAAACCCTGTAAATGCTATAAAAATCTTTATGTTGGGAAGCAGCCACCCATTCATTTCTTGTAATG
>CAVGBY010000081.1:0-4732 GCA_963627355.1 uncultured Prevotella sp.
GTCATTTCTTCTTCCATATTCCTGATCTCTCTTTATAAAGTGAAAGAGGAGTACCACATTTTAAGATGTTTATATCATGACATTTCGCATGAAGAATAGATGAATAGATAAGAAAATATGCGTTAGGGATTGTAGGGGCACGCCGTAAGCGTGTTCCGAAGTGGAGCGCAGCGAAACGAAGGAATGAAGGCGAATGCCGTAACCGCGAAAAGCCCGCCGGCACGAGTTTGCAAAGCAAACTCGTGCCGAACGCCCGATTGATAACTATGAAGAAAACTAAAAACTATGAGATGACCGCTAACTGCGTATTTTTTTTATAAACTCGCTTTATAGATATTGCATACATCTTTTGGATAAAGTTTTTTCCAGCCGTTTATAAATCCATTTGCACCGCAGGCTTTTTCTGCCATCATATTAAAATTCCTGTCGTCAATTCCTATTGCAGACAACGTGCTTTTTAGCTCAAGCTGATTAAAGAAGAAATTTTTTAGGTATTCAATTCCTTGCCTTGCAACTTTAAGTTTATCTTCGCTCTCTGGAATTCCGCAGACATTCACCGCAAAATCATAGAATTTCGGAAGAGTCTGTTCATCCAGAACATATTCCATCCAATGTGGCGTTAGGATTGCAAGCCCTAGTCCGTGCGTAATATCGTAGACACCGCTCAACTGATGCTCCATCGCATGGCAACTCCACGGATGTTTGCTGCAGCCGTAAATGTATCCGTTTATTGCCCAACTGGAAGTCCACATTAAATTTGCACGTGCCTCGTAATTTTCGGGTTCTTTTAATGCAATCGGAGCATATTTCAAGACTGTTTTCATCATACCTTCCATCTGAGTGTCCAGCATATACAAATCCTGATTAAAATTAAAATAAACTTCCATCAAATGACTAAGAATGTCCGCGCTGCCGCAGGCTGTCTGATATTTTCCTACTGAATAAGTTAAAGTCGGGTCGCAGAACGATGCCGCGGGGAACAGCTTATCGTTAATCAAGGCAAGTTTATCCTGAGTCGCGGAATTACTAAGAACTGCGGTGTTATCCATTTCTGAACCAGTCGCTGAAATTGTAAGAACGCAGAGCAGCGGAAGAGATTTTTCAACCGGAAGTTTTTTTGCAATAAAATCCCAAACATCAAAATCAACGCAAGAACCGACAGAAATAAATTTTGAAGCGTCCATAACAGAACCGCCACCGACCGCCAAAACAACGTCAATCTTGTTCTGTTTACATATTTCAATTCCACGGCGGACAGATTCAACTTTTGGATTAGGCTCAATTCCTGAACATTCAAATATTTCCATTCCTGATTTTTTTAAATATCCGCATACCAAATCATAAACGCCAGTTTTTTTTATTGAACCGCCGCCGTAAACCAGAAGAATTTTTTTTCCATAAGATTTTGCGGCATTTCCTAAGTTTTCAAGCTGACCTTTTCCAAAGTAAATTTTTGTCGGAATATGATATGTAAACATAAACGCCTCCTGCTGTTATTCAGTTTTTGTCTGCTCTTTAGGCTTTAATTCTGAAAGCAAATCTGGAAATTTTGTAACAAGCGCGTGTTTTATCATGCCAACGCATCCGTCAATCCCAAGGCGCGCTGTATTCAGCGTTAAGTCGTAATTAACCGGATTTGTCCAATAATTTCCGCCGGTGTAATACTCGTAATATTCCGCGCGGTATTTATCTGTCTCAGAAATTGAAATATCCGCCGTTTCCGCAGTTACTCCCATCTGGCTCATAATTCTTGGGCGGCAAAAAGAACGCGGGGCTTCAATATAAACGCTAAGAACCCTTTCACGGTCTTTTAAAACCCAATCCGCGGCTTTTCCTACAATAACACAACTTTCTGTATTTGCAAGTTCCTCGATAATCTGTTTTTCATATTCATAAAGCTGGTCGTCGCTGGCAAACTTTTTCTTTTCTGGTGTCGCAACAGTCCGTCTTGGCAGCCCACGCAAAAGAGATGTGATTCCTGTGTGTTTCTGGTGAAGCTTTTCGTTTACTTCTTCAAAAAGCTGGCGGTCAATTCCGCTTAACTGCGATGCCAACGTTAAAATGCGGTTTTCGTAACAATGAATGCCCAAATCTTTTGCAACTGTTGAGGCAATTTCTTTTCCGCCCGAACCAAAACCTCTGGCAATTGTGATTGTATAATTTTCCATCTTATTCCTCCACAAAAAGTTCAATCAATTAATCTTTTAGTCTTCCATATACCGCTTTAAGAATTCTTTCATTCTTGGCGTTTTTGGATTTGTAAAAATAACATCCGGCGAATCGTTTTCTACAATAAAACCTTGATCCATAAAAATTGTACGCGTTGAAACATCTTTTGCAAAAGCCATTTCGTGCGTAACAATCATCATTGTCAGTCCTTCCTGCGCAAGCCCTTTCATTACGTTCAGAACTTCCCCGACCATTTCCGGGTCAAGCGCGCTGGTAGGCTCATCAAACAAAAGCATTTCCGGCTGCATAGTCAACGCCCGGGCAATTGCGACACGCTGCTTCTGTCCACCCGAAAGCTGAGCCGGATGCGCGTTGATATAAGGAGCCATTCCAACTTTCCGTAGAAATTTTATTGCAAGAAATTCCGCCTCATCCTTCTTCATTTTAAGAACTTTTGTTGTTCCCGCCATGCAATTCTGCAAAACCGTCATATTATTGAAAAGGTTGAACGACTGAAACACCATTCCGACTTTTGTGCGGAATTTTGCAAGTTCCTTTGAGTTTGACCCGACTTCGTTTCCATCAAAAATGATTTTTCCGCTGGTTTTTGTTTCTAGCCCGTTTATGCACCGAAGCATTGTTGATTTTCCGGAACCAGATGAACCGATTATGCAGACAACCTCGCCTTTGTTTACGGTAAAATCCAAATCCTTTAAAACTTCGTGATTTCCAAATCTTTTTACAAGATGTTCAACCTTTAAAATCGGTCCACAGGTTTTAATTTCTTTTTCTTCCATAAAAAAGCTCCTGTCTATTCAGCTGTTCCGCTCATGTATTCAACAGCCAGCTCATAATCTTTTTGCTGAAAAGCCTTTTTTTCCACAACTTTAAGAATCTTTGTAAAAATTGTACAAATAACAAAATAGAAAATCGCACAAATTATATAAGATTCAAAGTAACGGTAGTAAATTCCTGCCGCGCTTTTTGTCGCAAAATAAAGTTCGTAAACACCAATAACGTTCAATACTGATGTCATCTTTAAGTTTGACAAAAACTGGTTGACCATTTCCGGAACAATATTTCTAAACGCCTGCGGAAGAATTACAGCAAACATTGTTTTTGTGTGGCTCATCCCCAGCGCAAAACCACCTTCCAGCTGACCTTTATCAATAGAAATAATTCCGCCACGAACAGTTTCCGCCATATAAGCACCGGTATTCAGCATCAGAACGATTAAAGAAGCCAAAAATGGAGAAACATCCACCCCGGCATTTTTTAATCCATAGTAAAAAACCATCGCCTGAACCATCATTGGCGTTCCGCGAAAAATTGCGACAAAAACTGAACACACAGGCTTTAAAACGCTAAAACCTATCTTATGAAGTAAATTGTCACCTTTTGAAACTGGCGTTGCCTGAACCAATCCAATGGCAAATCCTAAAATATACCCAAGAATTGTTCCTATGATTGCTATTTCCAGCGTAAGAACTGTACCTTTTAAAAAGTAGTTCCAGTAATTTTTAAAGATAAACCAAACCCAATAAAAAAGTCCTTTATCGTTCATAAAGACTCCCTTTTTTCCAAGAAACAGACTTGTGCCGCAAAACTTATTGAATATTTAAATTTTACGGCAAAGAATTTTTAGTTGCTCAATGGCTGCGTTTCAATAGCCAATTTCATATATTTGTCCATAAGTTCCTGATTCCAGCCGATTGCGTGCATCGCAGTCTTAAGCGCCTCTACCGCAACGGTATTTCCTTCAATTACGGAAGGTGTGCAGGTGTCAGACGCTCCATCCGGCGTTACAAAATCATAGCCCTTTTCAAGCTGGCAAATAACAACATTCGGGTTTGAAATACAACCAGAATAAGCAGTAGGCCAGTCCATTACACCGCAGTCAACATCGCCCATCGCGACTTTCATAATTACTTCAGTGCAAGTGTCCGGGAACGGCAGAACAACTGGATCTGGAACCTGCGCAATATACGCTGGCCAGTTTGTGTTTATCTGCGTTGTAAATTTCAATCCCTTGAACTGCTCAAGTTTTGTATATTTTTCATACGGACTTCCTTTTTTTACAACAATAACATTAAATCTGTTGTAATAAGGGTCAATGTAATCAAGAAAACTATCCCGTTCCGCAGAATAAATACTTCCAGACTCAACCAAATCGTAATCGCCAGCTTTTAAGCCCATCCAGATTGAAGCCCAGTCATTCTTATGAATCTCCAAAGAAAGCCCCATCTCTTCGGCAATCAATCTTGAAAAAATAACATCGTAACCATAAGAGTAATCCGCAGAACCATAAATCGGCTCGGCAGTTAATTCTGGATGCCCAGGAATTGATTTTGTAGGCTGAGTCCAGTTGAACGGCGCGTAGGCACATTCAATTCCGACCCTTAAAACACCCTTTACCTGATTCGCAAATTCAGCATATTCAGGTTTTCCAGTATATTCATATTTAACTTCAACCTTTTTTTTGCTGCAAGAATTCAATGCAACGGCCATACAAACAAGTCCAACACCGAAAACAAAATTTCTAACAGATTTTTTCATAATTCAC
>CAVGBY010000081.1:4742-9398 GCA_963627355.1 uncultured Prevotella sp.
CCTTTGTCAAAACTGATAATAATAACTTCTTTTTCTTTTGAATTGTAAAAAGTCGCAATAAAGTCTAGGTTTCTCAAACTCAACTGTAATCAACAATCTTTGCCTTATACGAACTCTTTTTTACCTGATTCATATACTCCCTTGGTGAAACTCCTGTAAACTCCTTGAACGAATGGACAAAATGGCTTTGATCGTAAAAATCAAACTTGCTGGAAAAATTTGGGAACGAGCAAATGTCCGTGCGGTTCAGCTCGTTTATGATTGTGTGCATTTTTACGTTCTTACAGAATTGCTTTGCGCTGCAGCCCAAAAATGTTTCAAACAAAAGATTTATATAGCGCGAAGAATATCCGGTACGGTCAATCAATTCGCTGATTTTTAGCAAACCGTCTTTTTTTACAATCAAGTTCACCATCTGAAAAAACAAATGCTTTTGTCCGCTTTCCGTTGTCTTTAGCCAGTTTCGGTATTCTTCCATAAAAGTGCACATTCTATTTGTAAAAGTCTGCTGCTCAGACATTTTTTCTGAAAGATTTGTAAGAACGTCAAAATTCTGCAGGCTGATTCTTTGGCCAACCAAATCTTTTACTTCCTGATTTTCAAAAAATGGATTTGCCCCCGGCTGAAAACGTATTCCAAAATAATCGCAGTTTTTGCTCAAATCCAAAGTCTGAAGTTTTCCCGAGTTTCCGATTATAAAAGAATTCATATTGTTTCCGGAATATTCAAACAGAATGTTCGAGCAGCTGTCCTCCAGAAACGGAATCTTCTTTTCCTCCCCAGTATGAAAACTATAAAAATGAGAAATTCCAAAATCTGCCACAATTTTCTGATAAAATTTTTCTGTTTCAATAACCAGATACGACTGAATTGTATGAATATGCAGTTTTTCATCTTTCATAATCCGCCTCTTCAAAATCAGATTTAAAATAAAAAAAGACGCCAAAACTTTCGTTTTGACGTCTTTGTCTTATCTGCTAAAACATTAGCGAACAGACATTTTTTTGTCAATATTTTCTCAATAAGCAAAAAATAAAATCAGAAAATCGCAAAAACCAAAAACAAACCTTACAAGGCAGGCTTAAATCTGTTGTACCTCAAAGTGCTTATGTCCGCGGGGCAAGTTCCTGTACAGATAAGTTCAGAAATATTAAAAGCCGCGCTCGGTCCAATTCCAAATCCGTGGCCGGAAAAACTACATTCAACGTAAAGTCCCGGAACTTCGTCAACTTTGCTTACTGTGCAGACACCGTCGCTCGCCAAATCTTCATAGCCAGCCCAGGAGCGAACAATTTTTGCATTTGCAAGGCGCGGAAAATACCCAAGAATTCCTCTTGCGCACGCGCTTGTAAAATCGGCAGTGCTCGGCGGATATTCGTTGCTTTCAAATTCCGGATTTGCATAGTCCTCATATCCATCGTGTCCGCCAAAGACAAACGAACCATGCTTAGTCTGGTGCCCATAAAAATCTGCCATTGCCGTTCCCAGCATCTGCTTGAACATCTGCGGCTGAGCCTCCGTTACAAGGCACTGCAAACGCTTTTTTTTCATCGGAATCGTAATTCCCACTGTATTCAAAATCGGGTTGCTTTCATAACCTGCGGCAACAACCACATTTTCCGCCTCAAAAAACTGACCATCCGCTTCAACGCCGCAAACTTTCCCAGCTTTTAGGACAATCCTAGAAACAGGTGCGCCAGTTATAAAATCAGCCCCAAGACTTCTTGCGCATTTATAAAAACCCAAAGTCGTAGTAAGCGGATTCGCATGCCCATCAGTCGGACACCACGAAGCGCCAACAACCGCATCGCTCATATACTGATTGATTTTTTTTACTTCCTCGGCATTTATCATCTTTACGTCAACACCGCACTTTACAGCATTGTCCGCAAGTTTCTGCAGAATCTTTAAATGCTCCTCAGTCTTTCCAAGCCTAAGATTTCCTTCCTGAGTATATTCAGTATCAACTCCAAGTTCCGCGCTTAACCCGGGCCAGATATTTTTTACGCCCCAAACCATAAGCGGCAGCTCTTTTACATTTCGCCCGGACTGACGAACCCCTCCGCCATTTCGGGATGAACCGCCATTTCCAATATAATCGCCCGCCTCCAGGACAATTACACTTTTTCCTTTTTTTGCAAGATAATACGCCGTGGCATTTCCAACAATTCCAGCCCCAATAACAATTACATCAGCCTTTGTTTTCATATTACAATACCTCGCTTGCTAAAGTATGCATTTCAGTCGGTCTAATAGGTCCTCTGCTTGTCGCAGGATTCACAACAGCCGGGCTTACTTTTTGCTCAGCGGCAACAATCCCCTTTACAAGTTTTGAACAAGTCTGTCCTTGACAAAGCCCCATTCCGGCACGCAAATATCGTCTTATTTCCTGCATTGTGAACATTCCGTCGTGAACAGCCTTTCGGATTTCACCTTTTGTTATTTCTTCACATCGGCAAATCACTAAATCATCATCCGGACCCGGAACAAATTCTCCAATATCTCTTGCTCTATCATTCATCATAATTTTTAATCTCCATTATCTGTTGGGGAAAGTCTTCCCAACGTTCGGAACATCCGTTCCTCACTACTTTTCAAAAGCCTAAAGTCTTTTGAAAACTCCTTATATTCAGCATTTTGGGGCAGGTCTTCCCCTCGCTACAAAAACTGCTTTGGTTTCGACAGGCTCAACCGCCGCATTTTTTTCCGCTACCCCTTCTAACGGGGACACCCCGTAACGCCCCGCCTAGATTTTTTTCCAGAACCGAGCCTTGTAGCCAAATTCATTTGGAACTTTCATCGTAAGCAAATATGTATGGTCAAAAGCAGGAGCAGTTCTTACGCCAACAATTTCCGCATCGCAAAGAACATCGCCTTTTCGGCTTAATGCTTTTCCTACAGTTCCCTTTTCTGGAACAGGCAGGAATTCGTATGGAAGCGTAATGCTCGTGTAGCCTGGCTCAAAATCTTCATTCACAAGGAAAATCGCCTGACCAGAACAGCTTGCGACGCACATTCCGCAGCCTGTGCAACCGCAGTTTTCCGCAACCACCGGCAAAGCTGTAATGCACGAGCCAATCTTTATGCAGTTTTTTCGGCACGCATCCTGGCACGGATTGCACGGAATATTCTGCGTACATTCAATTACCGGATGTATTCCTTTTTGGTGCGTAACTCCCGGAAAGCGTTCAATCTCTTCATCTGCAACAAAACCTTTCGCAAGCAAATTCTTTGAAATTGGAATTCCTTCATCGGTTTTTTCAATTAATTTTCCACGGTTACAAGGAGCAAACATTCCCTGGCGCAAACTGTCCAAATCTTTTTCAAACAAAGTCTCATCTTTTTCCATAAGACTTTCTTCCGCAAATCCGGTCTTATAGGCCGCACGCAAACCTGCCATCCGACCTTTTATCATCGCAGAACTGGCCTCTTCTATTCCGCTTACATCGCCTGCCGCAAAAAGACACGGAACAGAAGTTTCACCATACTCATCAACAAGAGGAACTTGTCCGCCGTGCTTTGGATTATCTTCCATTTTACATCCGGACATCTTTAACAGCTGGCTCATCGGCGAAAGACCAACTGCAACACAAATTGTATCAACGTCAAAATGAATTTCTGTTCCTGGAATAATCTTAAAATGCTCATCAACCTTGCCAATCGTTACGCCTTCAACCTTTTCAGTTCCTTCAACCTTTTTGATTGTATATCCCAGAAAAAACGGAACTCCAGTCCGGGCAACTTTTGCCGCATGAACACCGTATCCGCCGATTCTAGGAGCCGCATCAACAAGCGCAACAACCTCGCATCCCGCCTGCAGCAGCTGAAAACTTACAACAAGACCAACGTTTCCGCTTCCAAGCATAAGAATCTTTTTTCCGGGTTTCACGCCATGCAGATTCATCATAGTCTGGGCCGCCCCCGCTCCAATAACGCCCGGCAAAGTCCAGCCTTCAAAAGGAACCATATTTTCAGCCGCACCCGTGGCAATAATCACGCTTCCGCCTTTGTAATGATGAATCGCTCCATCATGATTTACAGTAACTTCCTTGTTTTCAAAAATGCCGGTAACAGTCGCATCCAATTTTACCTGAACTCCAACTTTTTCCGCCTCTTTTAAAAGCTGTGTTCCAATATTAAACCCACGGATTTTTGCCTTATGTTCTTTTGAGCCAAAAAACTTATGAATCTGCTTAAAAAGCTGTCCGCCCGGCTTATGGTTTTCATCAAAAATCATAACTTTCATTCCATGTTTAGCCGCTTCTATTCCGGCGCTAAGACCAGCAGGTCCCGCTCCAATTACAATCAAGTCATATCTTTCCATATTCGTTTCCGCCTTACCATGTTTTTTCTGCAGAGCAGCCATATTGAGTTTGAACTTTCATCCCGGCTTTTAAAGGAGTTATGCAAGTCCTGGTATTTGGAACGCCATCAACAACCATTACGCAGTCTGTGCAACGCCCGATAGCGCAAAAAATTCCTCTTGGCTTGTGCAATTTAGAAGTTTCCCTGTGTTTTAAAATTCCAGCCGCACGCAAGGCCATTGCAATAGGTTCACCTTCGTAGCCTTGCATCTCTTTTCCGTCTAATGTAAATGTTATGAGTTCCCCTTTTTCCGGAACTCCTAAAATAGGATGTTCTGCAATACGTTCCATG
>CAVGBY010000082.1:0-2830 GCA_963627355.1 uncultured Prevotella sp.
CCCCTAAGAAGTTGCCTCCACTAGGACCTGAACCTAGCGCGTCTGCCAATTCCGCCATCCGGGCGTAAAAGAAGTGTAGTGTTAATTTACCAAAATATCAGATTAAGGTCAATACAATGGCGACCTTATACAGCTGTAAACACCAATCATTACTCCGATAAGCATTCCAAAAGTCAGAGCATAAATCCATCCGGGAAGAGAATTTTCATGCCCGCTTTTTTTTGTTTTGGCCGAAAATTTTCCAGCCTGACCAAAAATTTGACTCAATGCGACTGAATTATTAAGAGTTTTTCCAAAATCAGAATTAAGATTTTTTCCTGTGGCATATCCGCAGGAAGGGCAGCCTTTTTTAAATTCTTTGCTTGTTCCTGTCCTTCCGCAGTTTGGACATCTTACCGAAATAAAAAATTTTCCGCATTTTTTGCAAAGTTTTGCATTTTCGGGAACTTCGGCGCCGCAATTTTCACAGAAAAACTTAGCTTTCTTGCTTTTCATCGTTCATCGCCTCAATTCTAGCAAGAAGTGATTTTTTTATGGGTTTTACAATATTTCCAGCAACTGAATTGTCTTCAGTTTTTTCTTCCGGTTTTTCATCGTTGTTCTTAGAATTTAAGAGTTCCAGAAGATTTTTTATCCCGTCCTTGTCAAGGTTTTCAATCATGCCAGAAATTCCAAGTTCTTCAGCTTTTTTGTTCTCTTCTTCTGACAGTTTTTCTGAAGAAAATAAAATCACCTTGCAGGGCTTCCTTAAAAATCCATTTTTCACAAACTGGGCAAGGATTTTCCAGTGGCGGGGGTAGTCTGGAACGCTGACAATACAAAAATCAGGGCTTATTTCCTCTATGTTATCGAGCGCCTTTAATAGCCAGTGGTAAATTATTGTGTCATAGCCATTCTTACAAAGCTCATGGTTGAGAATTTCAAGATTTTTTTTGTCATCAGAAATCAACAAGACTTTCATTATTCAGTTCCTAAATTAGTTACAGTGTAATCATAAATTTGCCAGATTCCTTCACGCTGACGTATTTTATAAACATAACTTTTCTTTTCACGGTAATTCGGATATTTAAACCATTCTGTAACCGTCACAGTTCCCTCTGTCTTTGAATAGACTGTACGTTCAATTTCAAATTTTTCAGGGACCGCAACAATATCATTGTCGATTCTAGACTGCATTAAGTCAGCCCGGTAATTTTTTAACATTCTTGAACGTTCTTCTGCTGAAGAGGAAATATATTTTCGTTTTGCAGAAGAGTTTCTTTGAAGCATTGCCTCAACATCAAGATACAGAAAATACTGGTCCCACAAAGATTTTTGGCGTGCAATAATTGTCTGTTCCACAACCTTATCCGGGGAGATTTCCTCTGGTTTTAAGAGTTCTGCAGATTTGTCCTTTACAGGAAGCACAGAAGAAGATGCCGCCGACGGCGATGGCCGGATTTCAAGCGCAAGCCTGTTTGAGGTTACATTCAGATATTTTGACTTATAAAGTTCAGGGTAAAACTTTAACTCAATGTAATAAACAGAAGGTTCAGAAATCTCAATGTAATCCTTAAGATTTTCAACAAAAGAATATTCCTCACCGGTCTCAAGGGCGATTTCCTTAAAATAAACAGTCTGGTTTGTCGAGCGCTTTCTTATGATTTTTTCTGTCTGAGGAAGCTGAAGATTTTTTATTGTATAACCGCAAAAATCAGCGCTGAACATACGGTCATCCGCAAGCTTAAAACGCAATGTTTCAGTCGAGTTATTTTTTATCGAGATATGCACAAAAACAGGATTCGTGTCAGAATTTCCAGGATAATACATTGTCCGGTCATAATATTTTATTGACACTGACATATTCTCATACTTAGAAAAATCATTTTCCGCAGAGAACAATAATGTCTGTCCAAAAATCAGCAAAGTTGCTATAATAGAAAAAAGTCGTTTCAATTTACACTCCCTAAGCGCAGTTCAATTTGGAACTTCCTATTTTATTTATCGGCAAATATTTATGAATACATTATCAGCAAATTCACTTTATAATTCAATAAAAAACTGGAATTCAGAAAAGGAAGCCATAAATTCTCTTTTTTCTGAAAATTTGTCTTATCCAGTAAACATCAGCGGAATCCAAGGCTCGTTGTACAGTTTTTTCCTGAAAAATTATTCAGATGCAAAAGGCGCAAAACTTCTTCAGACCTTAAATTACAGTCAGTCTGGATTAGGAGCAAAAGTTTCAGGCGGAACCAGTTCAATTTCCTCTGATTCTGCAAATATTTTTATTTTTGTCCAAGGCGAACGTGAGGCTTTTTCCCTAAAATCAGATTTGGATACCGTTTTTGAGGAGGCTGAAACAACAATTATTCCTGCATGGGGAGCAGTTCCGTACCGGCCGATTGCCTGTGGAGCAAGGATTTTCGGACAAAGGGCAGGAGCATTGGCAAAAATAGCCTACAAAAACCCAAACCTTTCGGATATTATAAAATTCAAACCCAAAATTTTTATAGTTCCGCTTAGGGTAATGCTGTCTCCGCTGCCGCCGCCAGATTACATACGAACGCATATTTTCGGACTTTCAAAAAAACAGCAGATTGACACAATAAAACTTTCTGAAAAACTTGCGAAAAACGGCTACACACGCGTTCCGCGCGTAACAGTTCCAGGGGAATTCAGTCTTCGTGGCGAGGTGCTGGATATTTTTTTACCAGAAGAAGAAAATCCGGTCCGGATAATTTTTGATTTTGACCAGATTGAAGAAATCAAGATTTTCGATGCGGATAACCAGACAACAATCAGAAATATTGAAAATACGCTGATTTACCCGATGAAAGAAGTGCTTTGGAAC
>CAVGBY010000082.1:2840-3455 GCA_963627355.1 uncultured Prevotella sp.
TTTTTTAGAATACGATAAAAATTCAATAAATCCAGAAATCAACGAAAATACAGAAAACCCAAAAATTCCATTTTCTGAAAAAGCCATGGAATTCAGGAAAAACCTTATTGAAAAACTTAAAAATTCCGGAGCAGGTGAGGGGGAGGAATTATTTTACCCAATGCTTTGGGATAAGCAGTTTTCAATTTTTGATTATATCAATAAAGATTCGCAGATTTTTTATTTGGATTTTGACCGCCAGTCGAATTCAATAGAAAGCCTTCGTCGGGAACTTTCCGGACTTTACCGCAAGGCACGGCTTGAACTTCCTGTTTTTCCGCCGCAGGATTTGCTTTTTAACTTTGAAGAAATCACAGAGGAGCATGAGAAACGAATATATTTCCGGACACTTTTAACTTCCGCCGAGGAAAATGACGAAAAATCCGAAAATGACGAAAAAAAATCCTCATACACAAAAATTGAATGTGAGCCCGCGACAAGTTATTTTGGAAACATAAACTACCTAAGGGAAGAACTAAAAAATCAGCTTGCTGCAGGATGGAAAATCTTTATTTTTGCTGATAACCAGAATCAGGCTCTTAGAATCGAAGAAATTCTAAAAGAATTCGTAAACCG
>CAVGBY010000082.1:3465-5382 GCA_963627355.1 uncultured Prevotella sp.
GCACAAGGCAAAAAGCAAGGCGATTGACACTTTTGTTGAACTGAATCCGGGCGATTATGTCGTCCACGTAAACTATGGAATCGGAATTTTCCACGGAATTGACCGTATAAAAGCCATGGGAAACGAGCGGGACTATATAAAACTTCAATATGCTGACGAGGAATTTGTTTTTGTTCCGATTGAACAGCTGAATCTTGTCCAGCGTTACATCGGAAGCGAGGGTGAAAAACCATCTCTTGACAGAATCGGAAGCAAATCCTGGGAAAACAGAAAAAACAAGGTAAAAAAATCCGTCGAAGACCTTGCCGAAAAACTTATAAGCCTTTATTCAAGAAGACAAGCGTCCTACGGATTTCCTTTTCCAAAAGACACAGAATGGCAGGCCGCTTTCGAGGCATCTTTTCCGTACGAGGACACACCAGACCAGATTACCGTTTCAGAGGAAATAAAAAAAGACATGGAAAAACCACAGCCAATGGACCGGCTTTTGTGCGGCGATGTTGGCTACGGAAAAACAGAAATTGCAATGCGGGCCGCGTTCAAAGCTGTAATGGGCGGAAAACAGGTTGCATTCCTTGCGCCGACAACAATTCTTGCAGAGCAGCATTATGAAACTTGCGTTGAACGGTTCAATAATTTTCCGGTAAAAATCGCTCATCTTTCCCGTTTTGTTTCCGCAAAAGAGGCAAAGCAGATTTTGACAAAACTTGCCGCGGGCGAAATTGACATAATCATCGGAACTCACAGGATAATCCAGAAAGATGTCCAGTTTAAAAATCTTGGGCTTATGATTATTGATGAAGAGCAACGTTTTGGCGTAAAGGACAAGGAAAAACTAAAGTCGATAAAAAACAACATTGACTGCCTCTCAATGTCAGCAACACCGATTCCAAGAACTCTGCATATGAGTCTTCTTAAAATTCGCGACATGAGCCTTCTGACAACTCCACCACAAATCAGAAAGCCAATTGAAACAATTGTGGATGAATATTCCGAGGAAAAAGTTGCCACCGCAATACGACGGGAAGTGGAGCGGGGCGGACAAGTCTTTTACCTGCACAACCGTGTGGAATCCCTGAATGAAACAAGAATCAAGCTGGAACGGCTGCTTCCTGAAATGCTGATTGAAGTTGCCCACGGACAAATGTCCAGCGAAGAGCTGGATGATATTTTCAGACGTTTTAAGCTTGGCGGTTTCCATATTCTTGTTGCCACCACAATCATAGAAAACGGAATTGATATTCCAAATGTGAACACAATAATAATAGACCGCGCTGATATGTACGGAATCTCACAGCTATACCAGTTACGGGGACGGGTCGGAAGAAGTGACAAAAAAGCATACGCATATCTTTTGTACCCGGAAAATAAATCTTTAAGCGAAATTGCAATGAAACGGCTTCAGGTTATAAGCGATTTTACAGAACTTGGAAGTGGATTCAAAATCGCGATGAAGGATATGGAAATCCGCGGCGCAGGAAATCTTCTTGGACGCGACCAGTCTGGAAATGTCTATTCTGTCGGTTTCGATCTTTATGTCAGACTTTTGAATCAGGCTGTAAACAAACTGATGGCAGAAGAAGAATACAAAGAGACTCCCGAAGTTCTTATGGAACTTGAGTACACAGGATTTATCCCGGACAGTTATGTCCAGAATCCGCAGACTAAAATGGAAATTTACAAGAAAATCGCATCCATCCAGACAAACGATGAACTTGACAGCGTCTACCTTGAGCTAGAAGACAGATTCGGTCCGATTCCAGATGAAGTCAGCAGTCTGCTTTCTCTTGCCGACATAAGAATTATATGCCGAAAACTGAATATCGCCTCAATAAAAGAACATCAGGGAAAAGCGACATTTGAATTTGCAAAAGTATCAGATATTTCAATTGATAAACTTTTAAGGCTGATAAGAAC
>CAVGBY010000082.1:5392-9216 GCA_963627355.1 uncultured Prevotella sp.
GATAAGAACTTCATCAGGCACAGTTTCATTGGATTCAAAACGTCCAAATATCCTGATAATGAACACAGGAAAAATCGAGCTGAAGGAAAAAAGCGAATTTATCCGGGAAAAACTCCAGCAGCTTGCGTAAGAAAATGGAAATTACGGCTGGGGCTTGGTATGACTTGAAAAGAAACCAAGTGAAAAAAATTCTTTCCCCTAAAAAAAGTTTCTCCCAATAACATCCTATAATGCGTATTCTGTCTACCCACAAGACAATAAAAACATCTTTTTATTTATAATTCTCAAATAACGCTCTACACACCCTTTAATGCACGCATCGTTTTTTAGGTGAAATTGTATTTTCGGCTGTTGATGCTCATCAAAATTCCTATAGAAGTCATTGCAGTAAGCAGCGAGGTTCCGCCATAAGAAAGAAAAAGCAATGGAATTCCAGTAATCGGCATGATTCCCATTACCATACCTACATTTACAAAAAAATGCATCATGAACATTCCAAGAAATCCAGCAGCTATATATGAGCCAAATCTATTTGAGCAGTTTTTTATTATCAAAATTGTACGAACCATAATAATAAAATAAAGGACAAAAACTACAATTCCGCCGACAAAACCAAGCTCCTCAGAAAGAATACTGAAAATAAAATCCGTTGACTGCTCCGGTAAAAAACGGTAATGGCTCTGAGTTCCATGCAAAAATGAACGGCCGAAAAGTCCGCCTGCACCAATTGCAATTTTTGACTGAATGATATTCCAGCCTGCGCCAAGCCTGTCAACATTCGGATCCATAAAGACAATCAGTCGTTTTATCTGATAATCCTTTAAAATCTTTTCTCCGAAAGAAGAAATAATCAGTCCAAGCGAAAGAATTGCAAAAACATAGGCAATCCAGTAAAAATAATGCGCAAGATGAAAATATCTGTGGACAACAAAACAAAGCAGACAAATTAAAGTTGTGGCAAAAATAAGAATAAGCTTCAGCTTGAAATTTCCAAAAATTGAAGCAACGGCAAAAGAATTATGCGCGATATATTCGTTCCAGACAGGAAAAACTATAAAGAAAATCATTGAAAATCCTGTCGCAAGAAGAAAAATTATATATCGGCTTGGAATACCTGCGATAAAGCACATCACAAAAAAAATCGGAATGTAAACAGAAGCAGTTCCAAGGTCAGGCTGAATCAAAATTAATACTGTTGGAACCATAAAAATCAGCACAGAAATTATCATTCGTTTCAGCTGATTTTCATTTATTGAAACATCAAGATACTTTGCAAGCATAAGGATATAAAAAACCTTTCCAAACTCAGAAGGCTGAAATCCAAATTCTCCGATTCCTAGCCAGCTTCTTGCACCATGGGATTCCCTTCCAAAAAAACGGGTAAAAACAAGCAGCACAAGAAATCCGACAAAAAAATAAGCCACGTACCTTTTTAATTTTCTGTAATCATACAATGTAAAAAAAATCAAAAAGGTAAAACCAATTACAGACCAGATTATCTGCTTTATGTATTCGTTTGTTACAAGAACTCCGGAAGAATTTATTCCAGATGAATAGATAAATGCGACTCCCATTCCAACAAGAATCAGAACGCTAAAAATCAGTATAAAATCGAAATTCTCAAGAAAACTCTTTTTCATTTTTATTCCTGTCTTGCCCGGTTTTTTATAAGATAATTAAATCCAAGTGCCTGAACAGACTCTTCGTATGTCTGTTTTGCAAAAATTCCCTGAAGAATAATATTTGTCGCATACGGAGCCCACCATTCCCAGGGATTGCAAGCCTCAACGATGCAGGCTACAACAACCTGCTCTTCTACCGGAGCGTCATAAGGCGCATAAGCGACCATCCATGAATGCCAGCTTGTTTTATACGGAGCAACCTCGGCAGTTCCGGTCTTTCCGGCCGCTTTTACAATTTTATTGTGCATCGGATATTGAGGCGTTCCATCAGAAATTGAATAACGCATTGCCTCCTGAACCTGTTTCCATACTTCAGAAGAAATATCCGACTTCAAAAGAACCTCCGGTTTTACCTCCCGTATAACCTCATTGGAAACAGGATCTCTGATTTCCTTTAAAAGATGCGGTTTGTACACCACTCCACTGTTTGAAACCATTGCCGCCATATTCGCAATATGCAAAGGAGTCACAAGAAGATACCCCTGCCCGATTGAAGCCGACATTGTATCACCACCAAGCCATTTTTCGTGGTAACGACGCTCCTTCCATTCGGAGGTAGGAACAAATCCAGCCTGCTGGCTCGGCAAATCAATTCCTGTGTTCTGGCCAAAACCAAATTCCTTTGCGTATGCGGCAATCTTGCTGATTCCAAGATAATCACGACCGATTATCCAATAATAAACGTCGCAAGACTGGGCAAAACCATTTCTCATATCAAGCCAGCCGTGTCCAGGTTCATGAACGTGGCAATGAAATTTTCTGTTTCCGTAATCAAGGACACCTTTACATTCAATCTTCTTTGTAGGCGGAAATGCATCCTCTGCAAGCATCGCCGTATTCATAATTATCTTGAATGTTGAAGCCGGCGGATAAACAGCATTCACAGCACGATTTATAAGAGGCTGATTCTTTATGTCCTCCGCAAGCTCCTGATAATATTTTCCTGCGTCATCTCCGTTAAACTGGTTCGCATCAAAAAACGGATACGAAACCATCGCAAGAATCTCACCGTTGGAAGGCTTTAGCACAACAACTGCCCCGACCCTGTTTCCCAATGTTTTTTCCGCAAGAGTCTGAATTTCAGAATCAATTGTAAGAACAAGATTTTTTCCCATCTGCGGCGGCTCAACAATCGGAACATCAGAAATGATTCGTCCGCGGACATCAACAGTTTTGCTTTCACGGCCATCTTTTCCCTGTAAAAGACTATCGTACTGACGCTCAATGCCGGTTTTTCCTACAATACTGTTAATTGTATAACCTTTGTTATACATAACATTTATTTCCTCGCGTGTAATGTCGCCGACATAACCAACAATATGGGAAAGAGAACCTGTTTCAACATAATTTCTGATTGGCCGAGAGACCCACGAAACACCCGGAAGATCTGTAATGTTCTCCGCAATATTTGAAATCACCGAAAAAGGAACGTTTGTCTTTATCTGAAAAGAATTAAACGAACGCCTTGAGTTTTTCGGAACTTTTTTATCAATATCAAACTTTGAAATTCCAAGCATTCCCGCAAGTTTTGTAGCGACAGTATCATAATGACCAAAAGGAATTTCTCCAGGCGTAATTTCAACCGCAAAAGATTCTGTATTGATAACCATCGGCAAAAGCGCGTTCCGGTCAAAAATTTCACCACGTTGAGCCGGGATTGTTGTAACTTGGCTAGAAATCGTCTTTGACTGTGTTCGGTATTCAGAACCATTTATAATCTGCATTGAAAAAAGACGGTAAACATAAATCAAAAATGCGACACAAAGAAGAAACATCAGAACCATAATACGAGAATTCTTGTCAATTGAGGAATTTCTGGCAAAACGCGTATGTCTAAAAAGAGCCATCTTCTTTACAAATCTCCTCCGATTGAATCTGCCGCAATATGCTTGTCAAAACAGCCGATAATCTTAAAAATTACAGGAGCTAAAATCGAATTCAAAAGAAGTTCAGTAAAAAAACTTATAGAAATCATCGAATATGTGATGACAGTATTCTGATAAAAAAGAGATATAAGCCATGTTACAAAAACTTTTGCAAAAGTTCCGCACAGCCCAATAAGAAAAGGAATAAAAATTCCCTTAAAATTAAGATTTTTGTTAAAAAAACCTGCAAAATAGCAGATTATCGTCCTTAAAAGAC
>CAVGBY010000083.1:0-9112 GCA_963627355.1 uncultured Prevotella sp.
CTGAAGTCTACTCCATTTCGAACTGTGTTTCAATGAACTTGTGAGGTTCAATACGTCCATCTTCAAAAGTAAATATGATTTCATCACCGAGAACATCCGCGACAACCGTTCCGCCCTTGCAAAGCTTTCCAAAAAGAACCTCGTCAACAAGCGGATTTGCAACTTTTTCATCAACAGTACGTGCCAGATTCCTTGCGCCCATTTCACGGGAATATCCAAGCTCGAGAAGTTTTTCCTCGCAACGTTCTGTAACAAAAAGGTGGACTTTTCTACGAGCAAGTCTATGCGCAAGTTTTTTCCATTCTTTTTGAACAACATTCAGGACAACCTGTTTTTCAAGATGACCGAACGCGACAACCGCGTCAAGGCGATTCCTGAATTCCGGAGAGAATTCCTTTTCAACGGCAGATTTCAGTTCAACACTGTCGGTTTCATAAGAAGTTTCATTCGAGGAAGCAAAACCCAGCGGAGCTCTTTCAAGATCACGCGCGCCGGCGTTGCTTGTCATAATTATTATGCAATTTCTAAAGTCTGATTTTCTGCCCTGATTGTCAGTAAGAAAACCGTAGTCCAAAACCTGAAGAAAAACATTGTAAATATCCGGGTGGGCTTTTTCGATTTCATCGAATAAAATTACCGCGTGGGGATTTTTTCGCACATCATCTGTCAAAAGACCGCCGTTTTCATAGCCGACATAACCTGCAGGAGAACCGACCAAACGGCTGACAGTATGCTTTTCCTGATATTCACTCATGTCGTAGCGCAAAAGCGGAACTCCCAGCTGACCTGCAAGACATTTAGCAAGCTCTGTCTTTCCGACGCCGGTAGGACCGACAAACAAAAAACTGGCGTCCGGTTTATCTGGATTTTTTAAGCCAGCACGGCTTCTTTTTACGGCTTTTACAACCGCCTCAACGGCCTTGTCCTGACCAAAAATCTGAGATTTTAGAGTTTTTTCAAGCAAATAAAGGTTTTCTTTTTCTCCGCCTGCCAAATTCTGAAGCGGAACATGAGCCATTTTTGCGACAACTTTACGGACTGCGGCAACATTCACTGTTGGAGTAACAGAAAATTCACTTACCGCAGGAACATTTTCATCCGCAAGCTGAATTTTTGTTATATGAACGCCATCAAATCCGCCGTTTTTCTGGATTTTCAAGAGCGCTCCAGTTTCATCAATAATATCAATCGCCTTATCAGGCAATCTTTTGTCAGAAATATACTGGACAGACAAATCAACCGCCGCCTGAACAGCGCTTTTTTGGTATTTAACATGGTGGTATTGCTCAAATTTTGGCAATAAGCCCATCAGAATTTTTACTGTTTCCTGCGGCGAAGGCTCAAGAATGTCAATTTTCTGAAAGCGCCTTGCAAGAGCCCGGTCTTTTTCAAAATTCTTTGAGTATTCCTCAAAAGTTGTGGAGCCAATGACACGCATTTTTCCGCCCGCAAGAACAGGCTTTAAAAGATTCGCCGCGTCAAGATTCGTGTTTCCATTCGTTCCTGCTCCCATAATCATATGGATTTCATCAATAAAAAGAATCGAATTTTTCTTTGCGACAATTTCATCAACAACCGCATGAAGACGCTCCTCAAAATCTCCGCGGAATTTAGAGCCGGCCAGAAGAAGCCCGATGTCAAGCGAATAAATTTTACTGTCCTTCAGCTCCGAAGGAACGCGGCCTTCCACAATGCGTTGGGCAAGCCCCTGAGTAACAGCGGTTTTTCCAACGCCGGCATCACCGACATGAAGAGGATTATTCTTTACGCGGCGGCAGAGAATCTGGATTGTACGCTCGATTTCTTCCTCGCGACCGATAAATTTATCATAATTTCCTTTAGCCGCCTCTTTGGTCATATCAACACAAAATTTTTCCAGCGCTGACTTCCGTCCTTTTCCGGCAGGATTCGCAGAATCAAATACCGGAGAATTCCTGTAGTTTTCCTGCTCAATCGCCTCTGCGGCATTTTTCATACGGGAAATAACTTCAATAAGTTTCATCCGCTCGGTTCCGTTTCTTAACAAAAAATAGGAACAATAGTTTTTCTTTTCATCAAGCATGCTGACAAGCACATCCGGAACATCAACAATCGTACGGTTAGAAGAAACGCAATGAAAAACCGCGCGGTTCATCACAGACTGAAAACCGAGCGTTTCCAGCGGATTTTTTTCAGGAGTCTGATTTCCGGCAGAATCCGCGCAGAGAGGAACTTTTGACCTAAGATATTCCTCCAAATCCTGTTTCAGAGGCTCAATCTTGCAGCCGGCAGAATCCAAAAGCTCACAGACCTGATCCGACTCAAGGGCCGCGAACAACAGATGCTCGGGCGTTAAAAATTCATGATTTGATTTTTTTACATAAAGCAAGGCTTCGGAAAGAATTTTTCCAAGCAAAGAACTTATTTTCATGCGCGTTCAACCTCTATTCTAAGCGGAAATCCATTTTTCTTTGCACGCGCCGTTGCCACGCCCGCCCGGGTAACCGCAATATCGTAAGTATAAATTCCAACAATTCCTTTTCCAGAATTATGAACAGTTTCCATTATCAGGACAGCTTCTGACTCCGGTTTATGAAAAATCTGCATAAGAATTTCAACAACAAAACCTTTTGGCGTAAAATCATCGTTATAAATAACAACTTTACATTCTGGAGGCTCTTCAAACGCAAAACCTTCCGCAATTCCCGCACCACGATTTTCTGACACTACTTGTTCTGACATAATTTAAATATAAACAATAAATTTATAATCTGCTACAATAATACCATGAATAAAAAAAATTTTCTCTCAAATTTTAGAATTACTTACAACGCCCCGGCAACCTTGACTTTTGCGCTGATTTCCGCAGTCATTCTTTTTGCCGACACGTTTTTAAACAACACGCTGATTCCGGCATTTTTCACCTGTCCAGGAGCTTCTTCCGCCCCGGCGTTTAATCCTTCAAACTTTCTTGATTATTTTAGGCTTCTGTTCCACATTTTTGGACACACAAACTGGAATCATTTTCTGGGAAACATGGCATTCATCCTGCTTTTGGGGCCGGTAATTGAAGAGCGTTATGGCTCGGGGCTTCTTGTTCTGATGATGACAATAACTTCTTTGGTAACAGGAGTTCTGAACGTCTGCTTTAGCCCGTCCCAGCTGCTGGGGTCAAGCGATATTGCGTTCATGATGATTCTTTTGACTTCTTTTACAACTATTTCCAGAAGCGAGATTCCGCTTTCTTTCATCCTGATTCTGATTCTTTACATCGGGCGGGAAATTCTTGGCTCCGGAAAAAACGAAAGCATTTCAACATTGGCTCATATTGCCGGCGGAATCTGCGGAAGCATGTTTGCATTTTTAGCGACTCCAAGACCAAAGGCAAAGACTGAAAATCGTGAAAAGAGCGGGTCAAAAACAACTTACAATAAAACCATAAAAAACAAAAAACCGACTACAGACGACGAATCAACTGTAATCGGTTCAATTGAATTATAATCGAATTTGAAAAATGCCAAAATCACGGCGGTCGAACTTGCCGAAACCGTGGTGATTGAATTTACCAAAACCGCCGCGGTTTATAGCGCAATGCCCATTTCGGCACGCTCAATGAGCACTATTATCCCAAAATTGCGCGGACTCTTGTTACAGTGTCGCAAGAAGCCAATTTTTTGATGATTTCCTCCGGAACTTTTCCGTCAACGTCAATCAGGTTGTAGGCAACATCGCCGCGGGCCTGGTTTATCATTCCCGCAATATTCAGTTTTGCCTCGCCAAGAATTGTGGCAAACTTGGAAATTGTGTCCGGAACATTTTTGTGGCTTATGCAAAGTCTAGTTCCGCCAGATGGAATCGGATTTTCTGTTGTTGTCTTTGGAAAATTAACAGAATTCACGATATTTCCTTTTTCAAGGAAGTCTTTCAGCTCTTCCGCGGCCATGCAGGCGCAGTTTTCTTCCGCCTCCGGAGTAGAAGCTCCAAGGTGCGGCATAACAATAATATTCTTCTGGTTCAAAAGTTCTTCCGAGGCAAAATCTGTCACAAGGCAGGAAACTTTTCCGCTCTTTACAGCGTCCAGAATATCCGCGTTGTTCACAAGTCCGCCGCGGGCAATATTCAAAATGCGGACACCATCCTTCATCTGCTTGATTGTAGACGCATTAATCATTCCTTTTGTGTCATTTGTCTGCGGAACGTGGATTGTAATATAATCAGCGTTCTTGTAGATTCCTTCCAAAGTTTCTGAATGTTTTACGTTATGATCCAAAGACCACGCCGCTTTTACAGAAAGGAACGGATCGTAGCCGATTACGTTCATTCCAAGCTTGATTGCGGTATTGGCAACCATCGCGCCGATTGCGCCGAGTCCGATTACACCAAGAGTTTTTCCCTTTAGTTCAGGTCCCACAAACTGAGACTTGCCTTTTTCCGCAAGGTCAGGAATCTCGTCACCTTTTCCGGCAAGGGAATTTGCCCACTGGTTCGCGTAAAGAACCGGGCGGCTGGCAAGCAAAAGACCGAGAATCACAAGCTCCTTTACCGCATTTGCGTTCGCTCCCGGAGTGTTAAACACAACAACGCCCTTTTCGGTCAGTTCCGGAATCGGGATATTGTTTGTTCCGGCTCCGGCACGCGCAACAGCCTTTACATTTTCAGAAAGCGCCATCTGGTGCATATCAGCAGAACGAACAAGAATCGCGTCCGGATTATTAATTTCCGAAGCGACCTCGTAATTGTCGCGGTCAAGAAGATTCAGACCGCAGGCAGCAATTTTATTCAATGTCTGGATTTTAAAACTCATATATTTTTCCTTTTTTTGTGGCTTGAACAGCCATACTTTTTTTAAGGGCATTTCGACAGGCTCAATGCCCCCCCCCTCGTATACAGGTTTCAATAAGTTCAATGTTCACGCGATAATTTCAAATGCCCACGAAAATATCAGGTGTTGGTTGAGCCTGTCGAAACCAACTTTTCACTTTTAGAAAGAGATGGCAATAAGTCAAATCTTCCAAAAATCAAAGCCTCTCTTTTTTTGCGACTCCAACCTTGAACCTGCTTTTCCCTTAAAAATGCATCTTTTATATTTTTACATTCTTCAAAATAAACAAGTTCAACAGGAAGCCTTTTCTTCGTATATTCTGCACCTTCTCCATGATTATGCTGTTCTACACGTCTTGTTAAATCAGTTGTACTTCCAACATAATAAGAATCATCGTTGCATTTTAATATATACATAAAAGCCTTCAAAAAACTCTCCTAATTTTAATAACTTGCCAAACAAAGCACAGGCATTTCGACAGGCTCAACACAAGCATTTCGACAGGCTCAATGCCCCCCTCGTTAATTTCAAATGCCCACACTTGTGGTAGTCTCGCCTAGTTCAATGCCCACGAAAATATCAGGTGTTGGTTGAGCCTGTCGAAACCAGCACGACTTAGGGCTTTGCCCCAAGAACCACTGTTAATTTTCCGCGGCAAATTTCTTCATGAATTCAACAAGGGCTTTTACGCCGTCTAAACTCATCGCGTTGTAGATTGAGGCGCGCATTCCGCCCACAAGACGGTGACCTTTTAAGTTCACAAGTCCGGCCGCGGCGGCTTCCTTTACAAACTTGTCGTTGATTTCCTTTTCCTTTGCAAGGCTTGCCTCGTCAGTTGCTCCAGTAGAATATTTTGTAAGGAACGGAACATTCATCAGGGAACGGCTTCCAACCTGAGCAGTCGCATGGTAAAAATCGCTTGAATCAAGGAAATTATACAAATAATCAGCCTTTTCCTTGTTGCGCTTTAACATTCCCTGCGCGCCGCCGTTTTTTTCAATCCAATGCAGAACTTTTCCCAGAACATAAATTGTGTAGCACGGCGGAGTATTGTACATAGAATCCGCGTCCGCATGAGTCTTATAGCACAGCATAGTAGGAGTTCCCGCTCGCGGAGAATCAGTAATCAAATCCTCGCGGATAATGACCAATGTAACTCCGGCAGGAGCAAGATTCTTCTGCGCGCCGGCAAAAACCATTCCAAACTTAGAAATATCCAGCGGCTCAGAAAGAACACAGGAAGAAATATCCGCAACCAAAGGAATATTTCCAGTTTCAGGAATATATTCGTAGTGAGTTCCCATAATCGTGTTGTTAAGGCAAATGTAAACGTAATCGTAGTCGCCCTCAACCTTTTCAACACGCGGAATATAGGAATAGCCCTTGTCTTTAGAAGAAGCGATAATATCAACATCAACGCCCAGATGCTTAGCCTCTGCCGCGGCCTTTTTAGCCCATACACCAGTTTCTATGTAAGCCGCTTTTCCGGAATGGATTCCAAGATTCTCTGCAACCATCGCAAACTGGGTAGAACCGCCGCCCTGCAGGAACAAAACCTTGTAGTTCTCCGGAACATTCATAAGTTTTCGGACCATCGCCTCCGCATCCTGAATAATCGGTTCAAAAGCCTTGGAACGGTGGCTCATTTCCATAACCGACTGACCGGTTCCCTTATAATCAAGCATTTCTGCCGCACATTCGCTCAAAACCTCTTCCGGCAAACAAGAAGGACCGGCACTAAAATTGTAAACTCTAGACATTTATGGCTCCATAAAAAAATATTTTCCATCTGGAAGTTCCCGCCTACGGCGGTCGGGCTTTTCGGGGTTACGTACGCACTCCGTGCTACCTCCATTGTTTTGCTCTGGTTTCGGTAAACTCAACCGCCACAAAACAACAGCTTCGCTGCCCCTACAATCCCTAACTCTGTAAGCCCGCAGGCAAGAGGCAGGCATCGAAAAGCCAACAGTTTTATCTTAGTTCCACAAAACAAATTTACCAACCGTATTTAAATAAAAAAAAGACCGATTCCGCCTAAATTTCAGAAGAAGCAGCATTTTTGCCAATTTATTGTTAATTTTTTTACAATAAAAGCATATTCAATTTCGAGTTTTATTGGTTTAGTAAAGAAATTGAATGTACTCCCAGTCAAAAAATCAGATTATGGTCTTTTAACTGGATTTATGGTATAAGTATCTATGTGTTTTGGCAGGTTCAACCACCGCAAAACCCCCGATGCCTGCCTGTGAAGAAGGAATAAGTGCGAGTTTTGCGAAGCAAAACTCGGTAGCAGGTTGAGAAAACTTGCAGGCAAAGCACTTGCAACCTGCGTTTGTTAGGGTCTGCTTGCAGCCCCGATGCTTGCCTGCGAACTTACAAAGTTAGGGATTGTAAGGGTGAGCGCATTTTGCAAAAATGCGCGAAAACAAACGCCTGCGTTTGGTCGGAGGCGAAAGCCGTAGCCCTGAAAAGCCCGACCCGAGCGAAGCGAGGGGAACACCCGGATTATGAAGATTAAAAAGAACGAGGTTTTTTTATGAATATAGATATGCTTATTGACGGAATTCTTGATTCTTATGATAGATATGGCGGAATAAACAGGACTGGTTCGGAGAATTTTCCGAACAGGGAAAATGTAATCACGGTTCTGAATGAACTGCAGACGCTTGTTTTTCCGGGTTTCAAGAATGCGGAAGATATTACTCCTGCAAATATCCGCTACGTGACCGGGCAAAAAGTGAACCATATTATTACGGTGCTTACAAAGGAGATTCAGAAGGCGCTTGCGTATACGGTCTGCAAAAATATTGAGGATGACAAGAAATTCAGGGAGTCGCACTGCTTTAAACTGGCGGAAGAAACTACTTTTGCCCTGATTGAGGAGATTCCGGAAATCCGGCGGCTTTTGATGCTGGATGTCGCGGCGGCTTTTAAGGGTGACCCGGCGGCAAAGAGCAACGAGGATGTGATTATCTCTTATCCGGGGCTTCAGGCGATTACGGTTTACAGGATTGCGCATTTTCTTTGCAGGAACGGAATTCCGATTATTCCAAGGATTATGAGCGAGCATATCCACGGACGGACTGGAATTGATATTAACCCGGGGGCTACAATCGGGGAATCTTTTTTTATTGACCATGGGACCGGCGTTGTAATCGGGGAATCAACGGTTATCGGGAACAACGTCAAGCTTTATCAGGGTGTAACTTTGGGCGCGCTGAGCGTAAAAAAGGAGCTGATGAACAAAAAGCGACATCCTACTATTGAAGATGATGTGACAATTTATGCGAATGCTACGATTTTGGGCGGAAATACTGTTATCGGAAAAGGCTGCGTGATTGGCGGAAACACTTGGGTCACAGAATCGGTTGCTCCGGGAACAACGCTGACAAAAAAAGACTAGGACACGGTCAGAGTTTTTTTTATAAAAAATTTGTGATTCATTTCTGTTTTTGGATTTTCTTTGCGATATAAGGATGTGGGAGTTTATTCGGGAAGTTCTAAACCTAAAAACACTCCAACAGAACCATCAACAGCAGGCAACAAAACATCAGATTTCAAACATCAAATCTGTGCTGATCCAAATCAAGTTCACTGCGATATTATTGCATGGAACCATGCTGTAGATGCGAGATTAAACCCTGCTGGCAAAGGAAACGAATCTTGGGATGGAAACAAATTAACTGCAGACGCAATTTTTAACAATTATTATGCTGATGAAGCCGCTGAATTCAATGCGGATTTGGCTGGGAAAAAGGGATATATTTTCTATGATTGGGAAGGAGATGGAACGTTTGATCATATGGAATATTGTGAGGTGGACAATAATGGAACTGGATATTCTTTTTACAATAATCAAGGATATGAAAAAGGGGAAAATTATTTCCACAGATTTTTTACGGAAGACAATAATGCTGGAGCAAGACCAGATAGCAAGGGAAAGTTAAAGTTTATCTCATTAAATTAAAATTTTTGCCACAAACAGAACCAAAAACTGTTTGTGGCAGTGCTTAAAAAATTTTATTATAAGAAGGATTTAAAATTGAAGAAAAAAATAAGCATATTATTGTTGGTATTCATCACTTTTCATGTATTTGCAGAACCAATCGAGTTGAGTTTTAAAATGGATGATGGAACTTATGAAAAACGGCAAATAGACAGTTCTGATGACACATACGTTTTTGTCTGGACAGATTTTCCGTTACACAAGCAGATAACAGAAATTTCCGGATTTGAAAAATGCATAAACTTAAAAATCATGAATTTCTATTTTCCGAATTACAAGGGTGACTGGAATTTTCTGGCTTCAGT
>CAVGBY010000084.1:0-1437 GCA_963627355.1 uncultured Prevotella sp.
GATTTGCCTTCTGTGGTGAACAGGGGGCTACAGAGCAGCGAAGATTTTTATAAAATGGCGTTCCAGTTTCAGGAAATTATGATGATTTACGAAAGCGCCATAAAACAGCTTGAGACAAAACTTGAGATATTGAACAAAGAATACAAGGTTACGGGACGCAGAAATCCTATTGAAACAATAAAATCCAGGATAAAGTCGCCGGACAGCATTGCAAAAAAACTTGAAAAAAAAGGGCTTTCTGTAAATTTTAAGACGATGACTGAAAACCTGCAGGATATTGCGGGTGTGCGTGTTATTTGTCCGTATATTTCTGATATTTATAGTGTAAAGGACATTTTGCTAAAACAGCCTGATATAAAACTGGTTGAACAGAAGGACTATATTGAAAATCCTAAGCCAAGCGGATACAGAAGCCTGCACCTTGTTGTTGAAATTCCGGTTTATCTTAGCCAGACGGAACACAGGGTTAAGGTTGAAGTTCAGCTGCGTACAATTGCCATGGATTTTTGGGCAAGCCTTGAGCACGAGCTGAAATACAAGAACGAGCAGAGGATTCCTGATTCAGTCAGGCGTGAGCTTTTTAGGGTTGCGGAGACAATTGCAATGACCGACCGCGAGATGGAGGAGATTGCGATTGAGCTGCAGGCGCTTGACTGATGTTATGAATGATTTCTTTCCCTGTTCTCCGATATTCTGTTGCTTAATCTTTTTTTTAAAATTCAGTATACTTGAACTATGATAAAATTGGTTGCGTTTCTTGGAAACTACGGAAAAGAATACGAGAAAACCCGGCACAATGTCGCATGGCAGTTTGAGGATTCTTTGCCGTTTGCCGGAAAATTGAGCTGGCAGAATAAATTTAAAGGCAGTTATTCTGTTGTTGAGCCTGAAAATCTTGCGTCATGGTGCGCGGAATATGGAATTCTTGCTAAAAAAGACGGTTCTGCGGTTGTTGTTCCGCCGGAAATGGAAAAAATATTTTTTTTAAAGCCGGAAACTTATATGAATCTTTCCGGTGAAAGCATAATTGAAATCTGCAGTTTTTATAAAATCAAGCCGGAAGAAACCCTTGTGGTTCATGATGAGCTTGAGCTTCCGCTTGGAACGGTAAGCCTAAAGTGGAGCGGCGGGCTTGGCGGACACAATGGGCTTCGTTCTGCTAGGCAGGTTTTTGGAACACCGGATTTTTGGAGGTTGCGTTTTGGTCTTACTAAGCCGGCTGACCGTGATATTGCTGACTACGTTTTGGGAAAATTTACGGAAGATGAGCAGATTGTTTTGAGTCAGGTTTTTCCGCAGGCTGCGCAATTGTTTGCAAAAGTTTTGTTCAGTAAAGAGCCTTCCAGATTTTTGCAGGAATGGGGAAAGAAAAAACTGATTTAAATTGAAAACGCTTAGGATTTTTGCTATATTTAATGTAAAATTATTATACTTTTG
>CAVGBY010000084.1:1569-8970 GCA_963627355.1 uncultured Prevotella sp.
CGGAGATGCCGGATCCTCTTGCGGAAAAATTTATTAAAACTCGACAGATTATTCTTTCTGGAGAAATCAACAAAGATTTGGCTGAAAAGATTGTTCGCCAGCTTTTGGTTCTTGAATCTGATGATGCGGAAAAACCTGTGTATATTTATATTGATTCACCTGGCGGTGATGTGGATGCGGGTTTTGCAATTTTTGACATGATTCGGTTTGTGAGCTGCCCGGTTTATCTTATAGGAATGGGGCTTATTGCGAGCGCCGCTGCCTTGATTCTTCTTGCTGTTGAAAAAAAGTACCGTTTGGCGTTGCCGAACAGCCGTTATCTTATTCACCAGCCTTCTTCTGGTATGCGTGGTGTTGCCACCGACATTGAGATTCATGCGAAGGAAATGGAACGCACAAAGTCTGTCTTGAACAAGATAATTTCTGAGCAGACCGGAAAATCTATTGAGCAGGTTTCTGCGGATACAAACCGTGACTACTGGCTTAATGCCGAAGAGTCTGTTGAATACGGGCTTGTTTCAAGGATTGTAAATTCTAGAAAAGATTTGGTAAAATAACTTATGGTGTTTGCACTGACCGAAAAGTTTGCGGAAGAAATTCTTCAGGCTTTGGAAAACCAGGAACAGAAATTTTTAGTTGACGCTCAAAAATTAATTCTGGTTCCTGCGGAAAAATTCAGTGCTGATGAGGACAGTTTTTTTTGTTTACCTGAATGGAATTCTTCCGATGGATTTAATCTTATGGAAGACTTTGTAAGCGCTTTGCATTCCCCGATTGCAAAAGATGAACTGCAGCAGATTCTCCATTCTAGAAGGGGGGTATTTAGAAATTTTAAGGATGCGTTAAAAAAATATCCGGAAGTTGAAAAGCTTTGGCATAGGTTTAAGAATAGAAAAATGCGGCTTTATGTCAACGGATGGTATAATCAGCTGCGGGAAATATGGGGCCTGGAAACGTTAGACCATGAGCCTGAAGAAACTGGTGATTTGATTCAGAACGACTTTAATTTTGAAAGTTATTCATCATCAAATCAGGAAGAGGTTCTTTTCAATTTAAAATGCGCAGCATCAGGCGGGATTGAAGATTCGGCATCAGAGGAATTAAAGAGAGCTTTGTTTGATTTATGGATGCAGCAGTTTGAAAGTTGCGTTTTGCAGAATCAAATTGGAATTGTATGCCATTCAAATTCTGATGAGTTTGCCGGATGTATCACAGCAAAGCCTGTAGCAGGGGAAAAAAATCCCCATGGAACAGATAAAATTGTGGTTTTGACAAGTTTTTATGTTCTTGAAAAATTTAGAGGTCTTGGTATTGGAAGTGAGCTTTTAGAATTGTTCATGGATGCTTTGAAAGACCAGAAAAAAAAATGGGTTTTGCTGACCAACACAATTGTTCCTGATTCTTTGATGCCTTTGTTGACTAGAAATGGTTTTAAAAGAATAGGATCTGGTTTTGTAGCAGAACTTTAAAATTTTTTGCTTAGGAGCAATTTATTATGTATAACAGACGTGAAACAGAAATTGATATGAATTCAGCCGCTGCTTTCCTTCAGGATGCGGTTGATAAGGTTAAGACTCAGGAAAATCTTGATCTTCTTACAGAACTTAAAAAAGTTTTTAAGAAAAATGTTCCTCTTACGCTTAGAAATTATGTTGCAGCGTATCTTGTAAAAGAAACTGTAAAGCACTTTCACGGAACTTACCGTTCACGCAAAAACGATTTCCGTGATAATAAAAAAACTTACCGCGACAGAAATGTTCGCGAGCAGAAACTTTCTGAATCAACTGCTGAAGAAAGACAGCCACGTCCACGTGTTCAGATTGACCCGGAACTGGCGGCGACAATTTTTATCAGCATTGGACGAAACCGCCGTGTATTCCCGCGTGATTTGGTAGGTCTTTTGGTTGGCGGAGCCGGACTTGACCGCGACAGAATTGGTGACATCCGTGTTCTGGCAAACTATTCATTCGTTCAGCTTTTTAAGGAAGATGCGGAAAAGGCGATTTCTGTTTTGAACGGTTACGATTACCGCGGCAGAAAACTTGCTGTAAGTTACAGCCGTACAAAGGATGATGAGCTGATGGATGACGATTCAGTTCCGATGACAAACGGTTTTGATGAGCAGGCTGCCGCTGAAGATGCTGCGGCTTACGCTGCGGCAACAAAGGCTTCTGGAAACGAGGCTTTTGGCGCTCCTCATGTAGAGCCTTCTGAAAATTCTGAGATGTAATTTTTTATGCTGCCATCCATATTTTTAGGATGGCAGTTTTTTTTGTTTTTATGGATATTTTTGCTTTAACTACAGGACCGTTCGGTATAAATACGTGGATTGTCGGGCTTTGTGAAAATAAAGTCCTTGTGTTTGATCCGGCGGCCTGTCATTTTACAAGGGATTCCCAGAAAATTGTCGGCTTTTTAAAAGAAAAAAATCTTGAGCCTGTCGCGTTTCTTTTGACGCATGGGCATTTTGACCATATCACCGGAACTGGAGTCTGCAAGTCATTTTACCCGGATGTCCCTCTTGCTGTTCACAAGGCGGATTCTGTGATGATTGGAAAAAATGCCGCTGATGTTCAAAAACTGCAGCTTAAGGGAATGGGGCTGGAAAAACTTTTGCCTGCGCTGGAGGGACTTCCGGACCCGGATGTTGTTTTTTCCGGGGAAGAGATTTTGTCTTCAATTATAAAAACTGACGATTCCAAGGTAAAAGACGCGCTTTCTGGCTGGAAAATTTTTAATACCCCGGGACATACAAAAGGTTCTGTCTGCTATTACAATGAAAAAGAAAAAATATTGATTACCGGTGACACAATTTTTTACCACAGCTGGGGGCGGACTGACTTTCCGGGCGGAAGCGAATCTGAAATGAACAAATCTTTGGGTAGAATTTATTCAACCCTGCCACATGATGTGCTTGTTTACCCCGGCCACGAGTATGCAGGCTTTCCTTTAGGTGAAAATTTATAAGATTGGGCTTAAAATCCGTAGAATGATTCCGGATGGTACGGAATAAATTCAAGTTCCTGTTTATATTCAATCCTGTAAAAAATTGAGTTTATATATTTTTTTGAAATTTCAAGGATTGCAAAACTTCTAAAACTTCTGTGCCGCGGTAAAGAAATGCTTCCCGGATTCAAGATGTATGTTTTTCCCGGGAATTCTGCCGGAACGTGGGTGTGTCCGAAAATAACTGCGTTTGCTCCGTAGGTCTGCGCGGTCGCTTCCAGTGTTGAATAATCGTAGTAGACACCTTCTGAATGACCATGAGTTACAAGGATTGTTCTGTTTCCTGTTTTTAGGGTGACTTTTGGCGGTACAATTATCTGCTTTCCGGAATCTGTTGTAAAACCAGCCGGGTCGTTGTTTCCTTTTGCAAAAGCAATTACCGGAGGCAGGCATTTTGCGGCGGAAAAATGTTTTTCTGCTTTTTCAATTACATAAAAAAGGTCAAAAATTCCATCGCCTGCAAAAATGATTGCGTCCACCTGCGGACCAAATTTCTTTACAATTTCAAGAAAAATTTCCGCATCTCCGTGGCTGTCGGAAATCACAAGGATTTTTGAATTTTCGTTTTTTTCAAGCGCTTCCAGATTTTTTTTTGCCGCAAGAATTCCGTTTTCAAGTTGAGAAAAGTTTTCCATCGTTTAGTCCAAGATAAAATGGTTGACTGGAATTAATCCTGTTTCCGGGTCAATGTAGCGCGAGATTTTTTCGTTTCCTGCAATCATTTTTGCAATGTTAAAAAGTTTTGCGTCTTTTTCAAAAGGAGCGCCTGCGATGTCCGCGTAAAGAACGGCCTTTTCGATGATGTCTGTTATGCCATCTGAAATTTCCAGCTCTGATTCAGCCTCAAGGATTCCGTTCATCTGGACTTTTTGTTTTTTGTCAATAACAATATCCGATGTGTATTCCGTTCCTAAAATATCATCCTGGCTAAAAAGCGAAATGACCGGAAATGGAAGTTTTCCGTCATATTCATCCTGAAGCCGGGTGATTGCCCTGTAAGTTCCTTCCGGCGCTCCAAGAATCACCAGACCGGAAACTTCCTTGTCGTCCAGAATGTTTGCAAGGTTTGTTGTGTAAGTCCGGCTTCCGTGCTTAAAATCGTCCGGAAAAACCAATGCGAGCAGGCTGCCGCCTTCGTATGCGTTGCCATACTTTTTAAAAAGCTGATTTTTTGTTTTTTCAACAAATTCTGCGTCATTGTAGCCATAGCCAAAAAAAACGACAATATTTTTATCCGATTTGTGCCAAGTCTGGGTTGAAAGTTCAAGTTCCTTTGCATTTTCCTGCGCCTCGTACAAAGTTATAAGGTTCGAGGCCGAAAAGTTGTGCTCAGTACGTTTTCCGCATGAAGAGATAAAAAAAACTGCGGCGGAAACAAAAATGCAGATAAATATTTTTTTCATAATTCCCACTTGCACAAAGTTTAGCAGTTCTTAAAGAAAAAATATAGGTCAAATGACGTGCTTTTTCTGGTAGCGTATTCAATTTCTTTACTAAATTAATAAAAGTTGACTTCTGATTTTGATAGATTTTTTTTATACGATTGCGATATACTGACCTCACTATGTATTTACTTGTTATTAAGCAGCTTCTGATAATGTTTCTGATTGCGGCAAGCGGATTTTTTGTTACACGCCAATTTAAATTCGGCGAGCAGGAACAGCAGTTTGTTTCTAAGATTCTTATTTATTTTGTGAATCCTGTTCTGATTTTCAGCCGCTTTGATATGGATTTTGACGGTGAAAACCTTAAGAATTTTGGAATAGTTTTAGCGCTGGCGCTGATTATCCATCTTGGAATGGTTGCTGTTGCCCTTGTTTTCTGCAGGTCAAAGTCTGAGGGTGAAAAGGGGCTTGACCAGATTGATAAGCTTAATGTTGTTTTTACGAACTGCGCTTTTATCGGAATTCCGCTGATTGATGGAATTTTTCCGGGAACAAACGCGGTTTTTTATCTGCTTCCGTTTCTTGTGGTTTTTAATGTTTTTCTTTGGGTTTTTGGCTATGGGATTTTCTGCGGTCGTGTGAATGTAAAAAAGCTTCTTCTGAATCCGAACATAATTGCGGTTGTCGCAGGTTTTCTGCTTTTTTGTTGTCCGCTAAGGCTTCATGAGATTATCTCGGTTCCTCTTGGTCATATTTCCGGAATGAATACAGTGCTTGCGATGTTTCTTTTGGGAATGCTTTTTGCGAATTTCCACGGATTCAACAGGCTGTACATCAGGCACATTGTAAAACTCTGCGTCCTTAGGTTTGGTGTGGTTCTGGTCTTTGTTTTTGCGGTTATATTTGCGGCTTCAAGGATTTTTAGCGACATTCAGGATATTCGACTGATGTGCTATGTGACTTATATTGCCTCGCTTTGCCCTGTTGCGATGAGCGTTTCAAGTTTTGCGGTTCTTTTTAACAAGGATGAATCTTATGCGGGGCTTAGCGTTCTGGTAACTTCCTTGTTCTGCGTTATTTCCCTGCCGCTAAGCGTGGCTCTTGCGGAATGTTTTTTCTAAAAGATTGACGCATTTTGTTAAAAAGTTTTTTTTCGCTTAAATCAAAAAATCCTGTCATTCCCCTGCCTAAAAGTTACTGACTTTTTGGTCAAAACTCAGTAACTTTTGGGTTAAAAGTCAGTAACTTTTGTTGTAAAAGTCTTAGACTTTTGAGTGAAAAGTCAGTAACTTTTGAGTTAAAACTCACTGACTTTTGAGCGGATTATTTTTCTTTAGAAATTTTAACAAAAAAGTTGTCGATTTAAAATTTTCTTAGTAACTTAGAATTGTACTTTTCGGCCGAAAGTATGAGGTTCAGTTTGGACTTCCGAAAAAAAATTATAGCTAGCGGAGGTGCTTTTATAGAAGGTACTTCAAATTATTAGTATTATTAATGAGGAAATACACAGATGATGTATTCAGTAAAGAAAAGGGCAAATCCCTTGAACCGGGATGAGGCCAAATTTTATGCAACAGCAGAATATTCTGATGAAATCGGCATCCGTAAACTGGCTGCTGAAATTTCAAAGAGCTGCTCGTTGCACACGGCAGATATTGTGGCAGTAATTGAAAGCTTCCTGGATAAAATTCCAGAATATCTGAAAAATTCCAACCGCATCAGACTTGATGATTTTGCTATTCTGAAACTTTCGTTCAGTTCGAAAGGGCAAGCGGATGAAAAGAGCGTTACATCGAATGATATAACCGATGTTCGGGTACTTTTTCAACCCTGCAAAAAGCTTAGAGAACAGCTTTCTGATGTGACCTACACAAAAAGGAAAAATGCTTCTGTTTGAGTAGGTTAATTACATAGCATTTAAATATCATGCGAAGAACTGCTAAAAAGTTCTGTACATAAAATAGAAATTAACTGACTTAATTTGCGATTGCACTCTATTCTAAAATGTGCTTAATCGAACAAGAACAAAAATCCCCGACAAGCCAAAGCGCCGCTGTTCTGGGGATTTTTGATTTTAAATTGCTCAAATTTTGCGTCTTGAAGAAATTTATAAAAAACGCGTTATTTTTTTGTCGGATTTTTTACATAGTATAGGAATGAAAACAAAATATTTTGGTTACATGAGGGTTTCCACAAGGGAGCAGAACGAGGAAAGGCAGAGAATTTCGCTGAAAAAGGCAGGCGTAAAGGATTCATTTCTTTTTCTTGATAAAAAATCAGGCAAGGATTTTGACCGTTTTAACTACAAGAGAATGATAAGCCTGCTCGATGGAAATTCCGTTCTTTTTATAACATCAATTGACCGTCTTGGCAGAAATTACAAAGAAATCATAGAACAATGGAAAATTATAACACAGAATAAAAAAGCGGACATTGTTGTGCTTGATATGCCGCTTTTAGACACCCGCCGTTCAAAAGATTTGCTTGGAACTTTAATAAGTGACCTAGTTTTATCTCTGTTAAGTTATGTTGCAGAAACAGAACGAACTTTTATAAAAACAAGACAGTCCGAAGGAATTGAAGCCGCAAAAAAAAGAGGTGTGAAATTTGGACGGCCATGTGCCGTGCTGCCGGAAAACTTCAAGACCGCCGCGCAAGCATGGAAAAACAAGGAAATAACGCTGAGAGAATGAGCAAAATTGTGCTCAATGCCGCTTTCAACATTCTACAAAAAGGCACTCGAAACAAAGTGATTTTTATAAACCTGTAGATTTGTGGAAAGTTATGGAATCATTAAATCTTGTTTTATGCTCTGATGATAACTTTGTTGTGCCTACATTGTTTTCTGCCGCTTCTATATTAGAAACAAACGGAGACTGCTTTTTTAATTTTTTCATAGTTACCACAGGCATTTCTAAAAAAAACAGGGAACTAATAGAAAGCTTTTTTTCAAAAAAAGCGGACAAGGCAAAAATCGAAATCATCACTGTAAACGAAGACAATTTAAAAG
>CAVGBY010000085.1:0-1878 GCA_963627355.1 uncultured Prevotella sp.
TACACACAATTATTCTTGCGAAGTTTTTCAAAACTCTGAATGCCAATCGGCAAAATTCTTCCATTTATCATAAGCGAATTATAGCATATTTGGGGCAGAATTGCAGTTGTTTTTGAGGAATACTGTTTTAGAAAACTTAAAGTAGCCTGAATTTCGAGTTTTGTTGATTTACTAAAAAATTGAATCCGCTGCCAGAAAAAGCACGCCAATTCGCTAGATAGCAAAACTATCTTATTCGGAGCGTAACAAAGGTATCGAACTAGGCTATCTCACCGAATGGCTCGGCTGACGCTTACTTTTTCTTTCCGCTGATTCAATTTATGGATTCAAAAAGAAAACTCGACATTCGTGCTATTTAACACTGGAACGAACCAAACGGAAACCCAAGTCGTAGTCGCAGTAGTCTGGATTGTCTACGCACTGATCAGAAACAGACGCACGGCCAGCATAGCAGTACCAGCTACCCCCTCGGAAGACGCGTTTCGAACCAGACTCAGGACCAACCGGGTCGGTTACAGTTTCGCTGCTTATGCTGCCATCCCAGTCATAGCACCATTCAAATACGTTTCCGCTCATGTCGTATATGCCAAGGCGGTTTGCCTTTTTCTTTCCTACCTCATGCGTTCCACTTCCATCCGCATTGTCTGTTACATCAGTTGTTCCTGTTGTGCCGTCTTTGTTGTTATAACAGTACCAGCCTACCGCGTCCAGTCCGCTGTTTATGTCTTCATCGTACGATTTGCCATCTGCACTATCCGCTCCGCTGAACACATAGTTCCAGTCATCTGCACTAGGATCTCCACCGCGTGCCGCATATTCCCATTCAGCCTCTGTCGGAAGACGGTATCCGTCTGCATTTTCAACCAGTGTTACAACCGCCTCTGTAATATTATAAGAATCGTTTACAGCCTTTACAGTAATATTGTATGCAGGGGTTAGATTTTCTTTTTTGCTTCTAGCATTGCAGTAGTAAACTGCGTCGTACCAGGTTACACCTTCTACAGGGCGTTTTTCCTGTACTTCACCCAAACTTTCAATATCAAGCGCATATTCTGCACTGTTTGCTTCTGAGCAGCAAGAAGGCTCTGCTTCAAGTGTGTATTCTTCTCCGCCAACTGTCACTTTTTGGTTCTGCATTACTTCCTTGTATTCCGCCTGTGTAACCTCGTATTTTCCCATGTAAAAATCGCTTAAAGTTACAGTGCGACCTTCTATGAACACACCTTTATAATTGTTTGTGTTCGAAGCACCGATGATTATTCCGCCCGGCACTTTCACAAAGTCATCTGGTATGTTAAGGGCCGTTTTTACAATCACTTTATAAGTTTCTTCACCACTCTTGTTTCCAAGTTTGTCTACGCTTACAAAGTAGAACATGTAATAGGCTTTAGACGAATCAATTCCTGAATAGGTTTTATCATTGACTGTTACTTTTTCTGCATCTGACTTTTCTGAATCTTCAGTTCCGTCATTTGTTGTATAGCAGATTTCCACATGGTCAAAATCTTCATCAGCCGGATTTGTCCAACTCAATGTGATTTTTGAACCTGAAGAAGAATATGCTCCTGATATTCCTGTTACTTTTGCAGGTGGAGTTTTATCAGTGCTGTCATCGCCAGATTCCGTCTTACAGCCTGCCAAGCCTAAAACTAATCCTGCAACCAATAATACCGCAAGACTTTTGATTGATTTTTTCATCTTTTTTCTCCTAATGAAAAAATTTTATTTAAAAACAAAAAGACCGCCCACGCCTTGCGGATTTTTCCACAGACGCAAACGGTCTTTGATTTACCAAAAATATTTTATAAAAAAGAGAATTATCCTTTACTGAGAACTGAGAACTGAGAACTGAGAACTGAGAACTGAGAACTGAGAACT
>CAVGBY010000085.1:1888-8780 GCA_963627355.1 uncultured Prevotella sp.
CATTTTCAAACTCCCTTTTTGTTTTGTCAACTAAAACTGAATTTATCCTAGCATATCTTTTGAAAATTGGGAAGTTTTCGCCTCTATCACAAACAATTTTTTTCCTTTAAACTAAAACAGCCGTTTGCTACCGAAAGCGGCAAAATAAAAAAGTATTCACAGGAGAAACAAGTGAAAAAATCAATTTTTGCAATTGCAATCGCAATTCTATGCACAAGCTTAATTTTTACAGGCTGCACATCAGTTCCAGAACCAAAAACCGCGGATGACAACCTTTTGTATGGAAATGTCTATTTTAACTTCTCATGCATTCCAAACAACTACGGAATTCCAACATCCAGCACAAAAAAAGATGGAATTGAGGTAAATTTCCAGAACATAAAAACAAAACGTATAATAAAAATGGTTACAAACCACAAAGGCGAATTCATACGAAAAAATATTCCAGGCGGAACATACATAATTCATAGTCTAAAAGCAACAGTAAACTACGGAAACAGCTACGAAGCAGAATATGAGGCAAAATTCGACAAAAATAAGACAACAAACTTCCATTTTATCTCGCTGGCAAATTCTGTAATGAATATGGGTGTGATAAATCTTAATATTTCCATAACCGACATCAATTATTATTTATGGCAAGTTGAGTGGGATAAAGACTTTTCAGAGGCGTACTATAAATTCACCGCAGAACACGAAGATTCAGGCTGGCTAGACAAAACCTGGTACACAAGAATGGAAACAATTGAATAAATTTCCTCTCGAAATTCATAGCTGAATCTGTTAAAATTCGGCTATGAACCAAGTTACAATCACAATTCTTCCTGAACAGGAATCAAATTCAACTCTTATCCAGAAACTGATAAAAAACGAACTTTCAAAAAAAAATCTTTCTTCCGACTTTTCAAAATACAACCTTGAAAAAAAATCAATTGACGCACGGCACGGCCAGTTAAAATTCCATCTGCGCTATTCAGTTTTTTATAAAGATGAAGAAAATTCCTGTGCCGCAACACCGCTCCTTCCAAAATGGCAAAAAGCAACCGACGCAAAATCGGTTGTAATAGTCGGTTCAGGACCGGCAGGACTTTTTGGCGCGCTAAAACTTCTTGAACACGGCGTAAAACCTATAATCATTGAACGAGGCGAAGAAACTTCCGACCGTAAAAAATCAATCGCAAAAATCAGCACACAGGATTCTGTAAATTCAGACTCAAACTATTGCTTTGGAGAAGGCGGAGCCGGAACTTTTTCAGACGGAAAACTTTACACAAGAAGCAACAAGCGCGGCGACATCTCTAAAATCCTAAGAATCTTCAATCATTTTGGAGCAAACGAAAAAATCCTGACTGACGCGCATCCGCACATCGGAACAGACAAATTGCCGGGCGTTGTGAACAACATAAAAGACTTTATAATTAAACAGGGCGGAGAAATCCATTTTAACTGCAAATGCGTTGACTTAATCTCTGAAAACAATAAAGTTCTTGGAATAAAAACCATCAACGTAAAGACAAACGAGGAAAAAAACTTTTTTGGCGACGCAGTTCTTCTTGCAACCGGACATTCCGCCACCGACATTTACGAAATGATTGCAAAAAACGCCCCGCAATCATTGGAAGCAAAGACATTCGCAATCGGCGTACGCGTTGAACATCCCAGAAACTTAATCGATTCAATTCAATTCCACGGAAAAACACATGGAATGGGTGCCGCAGAATATCGCCTTACAACTCAAGTCCATGACCGCGGCGTTTATTCTTTCTGTATGTGTCCAGGGGGATTTGTCGTTCCTTCAAGCTCAGGTCCGGATGAAATTGTTGTAAACGGAATGAGCACCGCTGGAAGAAACTCCCAGTGGTCAAACGCGGCATTCGTTGTGGAAACACGCCCGGAAGACATTCCCGAAACATTTGTTGAACAGGCAAAATACAACGGATGCAAAGCGCTTGCAGGACTTTACTACAGAACATGGCTTGAAAAAGAGGCAAAACGGCACGGAAAAGGACAATCCGCACCGGCACAACGGCTTACAGATTTTTTGGCGGAACGGGATTCCAAAGATTTTCCGCCGACAAGCTACACCCCAGGAATAGTCACGTCCAGACTAGACCAGTGGATTCCTAAATCAATCACAGAAAGACTCTCAGAAGCATTCAAAACCTTTGGCGCAAATATGAAAGGATTTTTGTGCAAAGACGCAACAATGATAGCAATTGAAACAAGAACCAGCACGCCAGTCAGAATCACCCGAGACAAAGAAACAAACGAATGTACCGCGCTAAAAAATCTTTACCCGGCAGGAGAAGGCGCAGGCTACGCGGGCGGAATCGTCTCCTCAGCCCTAGACGGCGAAAACGTCTGCGCCGCAATCCTAAACAGACTTCCCCACTAAAAAAACAACCAGCCTCACAATTTCTTGATTGACAGCAAAAATTGGATTCATCCAAGCGAGCCTAATTCTTCCCTGAGGGAAACGAGCAGTCGCGCAGTTTCTTGATTCATAGCAAGAATTAGGCTCATCCTAATGAGCCTAATTCTTCCCACCTCTGGTATTTTTCCTCAAGCATCCCATTTACGTCCGCATACTCTCGGTTCAACAGCTCAAAATCCACCTTCTCACCGCTAGACATCTGTTTTTCAATATCTGATTTTTTATCTTCCAGAACTAAAATTTCTTCCTCAATAGACTCAAACTCTTTCTGCTCCTTAAAAGTCCGTTTCCTTTTTACCGGTGAAATTCCCGAATTACCAGAAACTTCCTTCTCTTCCTGCTTTTTCGCCTTCTCAGAACGAGCTGCAAGCTCAGACTCCCTAAGTTTTTCTTCCCTGAACTGAATATACTCCGAACATTTTCCAACAAAACCGCTGATATTTCCGTCATCCTCAAGAATAAAAAGAGAATCACAAACCTTGTCCATAAAATAACGGTCGTGGCTCACAACAAGCAGACACCCCTGATAATTTTCCAAAAACTGCTCAAGCACATTCATCGTAAAAATATCAAAATCATTAGTCGGCTCATCCAAAATCAAAAAATTCGGATTAGTCATCAAAAGACGAATCAAAAAAAGCCTTTTCCGTTCGCCACCGCTAAGATTCTCAACAGCCGCGCCCTGAATTTTTCCCTCAAATCCAAATTCAGAAAGAAACTGCCCCGCGCTCAAAGTTTTTCCGTCATTTTTCGTCACGTACTCAGCCGCTTCCTTCAAATATTCCAGAACAGAAATTTTTGTGTCCTTAAAAACCGGATTCTGATTGTAATACCCAAAAACAGTATTTTCCCCCACAACCACAGTTCCTGTGTCCGGCTTTAAATTTCCAGTCACAAGATTCAAAAAAGTTGATTTTCCCGAGCCATTGTCTCCAAAAATTCCAATCCGCTGACCTTTTGTAAAAGTGTACGAAAAATCCGAAATCACAGGCACAATATTCCCCACTCCAGCAGAAACATAACCCTTGGGATAATTTTTACTTATTGAATGAAGCTCCAGAACCTTTCCGCCAAGCCTCCGCCCCTGCACCTCAAAAGAAAACCCTTTGTCCGCCTTGAATTTCTCGCGGTTAATAAGCTGCATATCACGCTGAATTCTAGCCTTTGCCTTAGTTCCACGCGCGCAAGGACCACGGCTAAGCCAGTCACGCTCAAAACGAAGAACAGACTCAATCCGCCGGTCAGTGTTCTGCTCAATTTCCGCCTCAATCTCCTTTTTTTCAAGATAAGTTGAATAATTTCCCTGATAAAGTTTTATTTTATGCCTAAAAAGCTCAAAAATATTGTTGCAGACCGCGTCCAGAAAATAACGGTCGTGCGTGACCATCAGGACCGTCCTGTCAGTATTGCAAAGATAATTCTGCAGCCAGGTGATAGTTTTTATATCAAGATGGTTCGTCGGCTCATCCAACAGCAAAAGTTTTGTGTCCTCAACCAGAACCTGCGCCAAAGCGACTTTTTTCAACATTCCGCCAGAAAGAGTCCCCATCTTCCTAGACATATCCGTAATTCCCAGCGTCGAAAGAATCGAACTTACCTGCGACTCATAATTCCACAAGTCCCTCTGTTCCATCAGAACATTCAGCTCATCAAAAGCCCTCTGAACCGAGCCTTCGCCGCCATCGCTACCAAGTTTCTCGCAGGTTTCAAGATATTTCTGAATGATTTTAAGCTTTTCCGAGCCACTTTTAAAAATATGCTCCCGGATTGTGTCATTCTCAAGAAAAGACGGATTCTGCGGCAAAAAAGAAACGCCAGCCGCTTTATTAATAACAATATTTCCATCATCCGCCTGCAAGACACCGGCAATCGTATTCAGCAAAGTCGATTTTCCAGTTCCATTCCGCCCAATCAGCGCGGCCTTGTCGCCCTCGTTCAGACCAAAAGTTACACCGGAAAACAAAGGCTCTTCCCGCCCGATTTTTTTTAAATTATTCACCGAAAGAATATTCATAAAAAGATTATATCAAAATAACCGGACAAAAAAAACAGCAGATTTTTTAAATTTAACCGTCCAGAACTCCGTTCTGTCCTTCCCGGAAATCGCCCCAAGTCAATTTCCGGACAATTTTCTTCATATTTATATGGCGGGGAACGTCTTCCCTACGTCCAAAACTTCGTTTTGGACTACCAAAAAATTGTCTAAAGCCAATTTTTTGCACATAATTTTCAAAATTTGGCGGGGAACGTCTTCCCCTCGTCGGCACTCCGTTGCCTCCTACCCCTTCTCCTAGGGGCGGCGGAACAATTTTTTCATAAAAAAAAGCTGTCAGCATCCGCCGCCCCTAAAACCCCAAAATTTATTCTTAATCCGCAAACAAAGGAGTAGAAAGGTATCTGTCACCAGTATCCGGAAAAAGAACAACAATATTCTTTCCTTTATTTTCCGGACGTTTTGCAATTTCCACCGCAGCCCACAAAGCCGCCCCAGAAGAAATTCCGACCAGAACACCCTCTTTTCTTCCTACAAGCTTTCCGTATGCAAAAGCGTCATCATTTTCCACACGAACAACCTCGTCATAGACATTCCTGTCAAGAACATCCGGAACAAAGCCTGCTCCAATCCCCTGAATTTTATGAGGTCCCGCAACACCCGTAGAAAGAACCGCAGAAGAAGCCGGCTCAATCGCCGCAACTTTTACATTTGCGTTTTTTTCCTTCAAATATTTTCCGACACCAGAAACAGTTCCGCCAGTACCGACTCCGGCAACAAACCAGTCAACATTACCGTCAGTATCTTCCCAAATCTCAGGACCAGTAGACTCATAATGCGCCTTAGGATTTGCAGGATTCACAAACTGTCCGGGAATAAAACTGTTCGGCGTTGATTTCTGAAGCTCTTCAGCCTTGGCAATCGCACCCTTCATTCCTTTTGCGCCTTCCGTAAGAACAATCTCAGCGCCATACGCCTTAATAATCTGCCTGCGCTCAACAGACATAGTTTCCGGCATTACAATAACAACCTTATAACCGCGGGCAACACCAACAGAAGCCAGCCCAATTCCAGTATTTCCGGAAGTCGGCTCAATAATTGTAGCACCAGACTTTATCTTTCCAGATTTTTCAGCATCATCCAGCATCGCTTTAGCAACACGATCCTTAACACTACCAGCCGGATTAAAATACTCAAGCTTGGCAAGAATCTTTGCCTCAAGCCCAAACTCTTTTTCAATATTAGAAAGCTCCAAAAGTGGAGTATGACCGATCAACAAATCAGCAGACGTATAAATTCTTGACATAAATAACTCCTTTTTCCTAGTTTTTCCATAGGTTATACATAATATATAACACTTATTTTCACGCCTGTCAATCATAAAGTGTTGCGGTGGGTGAGCTTGGCCGAAAGCACCTCATGGTGGGACGGGCTGGAGAGAGAAAAGAAGCGCGGAAACGGCATTAAAATTGATATATATTAAAAACTGTTAAATAAAAAATCAGTTTTATAGTATAATCTGTTCATATTTCCAACTTATAAAAAAGGAGATGTTTAGCAATGAGCAACAATTATATTGAATGCTGGAATTTTTTAGTAGCACAACATTCTGAATTCTATAATCAGCCTGAATGTAAAATTCAAAGTCTTTGGGAGAATTATTTTTCCGAAATATTTGGCTTCAAAAAGATTTTTAATGAAATCGACTCGCAGCGAAAACTTCACATCGGTTCTACAGACAGAGAAATCCCAGACATCATCTTGAAAAAAGACGGCAAGGATTTGTTCATTGTAGAATTAAAGCAGTATTCTCTTTTAAAGAAAGATGATTTTGAAAAACAACTTTTAAACTACATGAGCCACATAGACCTACGACTTTCAATCGGCATTCTTGTCTGTGAAAAACTTTATCTGTATTTCTACAATCATTCTGACAACAAAAATGATTGCCTTGAAATTCCTTTTGAAAAAGACAACGAGCCTGGAATAAAATTCATGGAACTTTTCAATAAAAATAATTTTGATATAGAAAATGCAAAGAATTTTATTCAGTCTAAAGCCAAAAACAAAAATGATGTAGTAAAAATAAAAAAAGAAATTTCAACAGAACTTTTAAAACAACTTTTGAAGGAACATTTCATAAAAACTTATGACAAAGATGTTGTCGAATCTGCGCTGAAAGATTTTTCCGTCAATTACTCCGAAAGGAAAAATGAAAATATTGGAATATTAAAAAACACAATACAAAATACGGAAAATTCATTTTACAATAAAAATGAAACTCCACCTGAAGTAGTGTTGTTAATTGGAGACAGAGAAGTTGAGCCTAGGGAATTTAAAGACAAACTTTTACAAAAAAAATCTGCAAAACGTTTTTGGTATTATAACAATGGTCAAACTGAAGAAGATATTTGGAATGCATATAGTTTTAAAGTGGATTCAAATTTATTAGGAAACATTCATTC
>CAVGBY010000086.1:0-8666 GCA_963627355.1 uncultured Prevotella sp.
GCTCCTGCAAATCCACCGCTGTCTTTACATTTTTAGAACGGCTGGAAATATCCGAGATTGCCGGCTCTGAAACCAGAACATAATCGGCTTTTTTTTGAACAAATTCAGAAACAACTTCCGCCTGCGATTTTTTTACGACAATTTCAACTCCGGCAGAACCTTCCTCTACAGGAATTGAATTTTTTTCAAGAAGCGTGAGCAGAAGTTTTTGGGCAAAACCTTCTCCGGCAACATAAATTTTGTTTCCGATCAAATCTGAAAAATCAATATTTCCCTTTTTTCTTGTAAGAATCTTAAAGTCAATGTCGCTTACGACAGCGCAGACACGAACCTGACCATTTGACTCGTCAGCGATTTTTTTTGCAGAAACAGAAGAAATTATTGCGGCATCAACAAGCCCCTGCCTCATTTTTGAAAAAAGCTCGAGCGGCGTTTCAAAAAGCAAAAAAGAATATTTTTTTTCCGGAGAAATTTGCGGCTCAGAAGAAATTTCCTGAGCGGACGAACTTTCCAGTTGTTCAGATTCATCGTCCTGTCCGGTTTCATCCTGATTTTTTAAATTGTCAGAATACATAAAGGCGAACGGAACCGAGTCCATGCCTTTTAGGATTCCAATTCTTGTTTCGGCAGAAATATTTTTTGCAAAAAAAAGTGAAAAAACAACCAGAATACAAAAATATCTTTTTTTCATTTTATGGCAAATTCCTTTTGTCTTTGAGCCACAGAAATTTCCTGCCCAATTTCTTCTCCAGGCTCAGGGTCTTCTTTTTCAAGATGGACTGAAATCCTGTTTTCCTGGAGTTCAACAGCAACTTTAGAAAAACGACTGTCCTTTTGCGCCAGAAGCTCAAGCGAAAGCGGCTCTTCTATCTCTTTCTGGATAAGACGACGCATTGGACGAGCCCCCATAGAAGGCTCGTAGCCATTTTCAACAAGATAATCTTTTGCTTCCTGCGACAAATTTATTGAAAGCGACTTTTCTGAAAGCCGTTCCGCAAGTTCCTGTATCTTAAGCTCAAGAATTTTTGCGATTTCAGTTTTTTCAAGTGTCCTGAAGACAACAACATCATCAATACGGTTTAAAAGTTCAGGGCTAAGAAGTTTTTTCAGTTCGCTAAGTGCATTTGTCTTTATCTGGTCATAAGGAAGAATCCCTTTTTCCGCGGAAGAAAATCCGATTGTTCCCTCGTCTGTAATCTGGCGCGCGCCCGCATTGCTTGTCATAATCACAATCGTATTACGGAAATTTACTGTATGACCAAGATTGTCGCTTAGCTCGCCCTCTTCCAGAAGCTGAAGAAGAAGATTGAAAACATCCGGGTGGGCTTTTTCTATTTCGTCCAGAAGAATAACCGAATACGGATGCCGGCGCACTTTTTCTGTAAGAATTCCGCCCTCCTCGTAACCGATATACCCCGGAGGAGCTCCGATAAGGCGGCTTACATTGTGCTTTTCCATAAAATCAGACATATCAATCCGGATTATCTGCTCTTCTGAGCCAAAGATAAACTTTGCAAGTGATTTTGCAAGCTGAGTTTTTCCAACTCCAGTCGGTCCAAGAAAAATAAATGAACCAATCGGATGTTTTGGCGAGGAGATTCCTGTGCGGCTTCTGCGGATAGCGCCGCTTATTATGCGGATAGCCTCTTTCTGGCCAACCACGCTTTTTTGAATCTCTTTTTCCATGTTCAGAAGACGGTCGGATTCTGAAGAATCAAAATGCTCAACAGGAATTCCTGTCATTTCGCCGATTATACGGCAGACATCATGCGTTGTGACAATTTTTTTCTGCTCTGATTTTTTTTGACGCCAAAGTTCAAGAAGAATATTAAATTTATCCTGAAGCTCATGAATCTTGTTCCGGACTTCCGCGGCATTCTCAAAATCCTGGACTTTTACAAATGCCATTTTTTGCTGAGTAAGATTTTTTATCCGCTTTTCGATTGCGTCAAGCTCGGCGGGATGTTTTTCCCTCACAAGCTTTTTCTGCGCGCCGGCTTCATCAAGAATATCAATCGCCTTGTCCGGAAGATAACGCTCATGGATGTAGCGGCGTCCCAGCTTTACAATCAGAGGAACAACATCATCCTGATATATTACTCCATGATATTTTTCAAACTGACCTTTTATTCCTTCAAGAATTTCCTCTGTCTCTTTGTCAGAAGGCTCTTCCACATTGATTTTTTGAAACCGACGTTCAAACGCAGGATTTTTTTCAATATATCTTGTGTATTCTTTTGCAGTTGTCGCGCCGATAATCTGGATTTCTCCGCGTCCTAAGGCCGGTTTTAACATATTTGCGGCATCCATAGGCCCGTCCTGTCCGCCTGCCCCGATTATCATGTGGATTTCATCAATAAAAAGAATTACATTTTTTGAGCTTTTTAAAGCTTTTATCATATTCTTCATGCGGTCTTCAAATTCACCGCGGTATTTAGTTCCGGCAACAAGAGTTATTAAATCCAGCGAAAGAACATGTTTTTTTAAAAGCTCATCCGGAACATCCCCTCTGGCAATATGCTGGGCAAGACCTTCCACAATCGCGGTTTTTCCAACGCCCGGCTCGCCCACAAGACAAGGATTATTTTTTGTGCGGCGGCTTAAAATCTGAATCATGCGGCTAATTTCTTTTTCGCGGCCGACAACCGGATCTGTCTTATTGTTTTCGGCAAGCACTGTAAGATCTCGGGCGCAGCTTTTAAAAAATGGATCAACTTTATCCTCATCATTTTTATCTTCGCCCAAATTGTATGCATTCATCTTTTCTTCTAGCTCACGGCGCAAGTCATCCAGCTCATCAAGTTCAGCAAGGTCATCTTCTGTAAGTTCACGTGGAAAATGTTTTTCCTTTAAATAATCAACAGAAAAATCAAGATTCTCCTTTTTGTTTCCTGCAAGTTTTTTCTGCTCCTGCCTTACTTCCTGAGTTTTCTGACGGATAAGCTCAAGGTCGATTCCTGCCTCTGAAAAATAATGGGAGGCAAAACCGCCCGGTTCCCGGATGACTGCAATTAAAATATGCTCTGACCCAATTAAATCATCCGCAAAAAATATCTCCTCAATTCCGGCAAGGTCAATAATCGTCTGGATTCTACGGCTGAAAACAATGTTTTCCGGACTTTCACTTTCATTTTTCGGGTCATAGTATGGCTGTAAAAATTTGTAAATTTCTTTTTTTAGTGTCTTTAAAATCTCTGGAAAGCAATTTAAGACAGAATTTGCGACACAGGAATTAAAATTCATTACCGCCAGAAGAAGATGCTCTGGCAAAACTTCCCTGCATCCTGTGTCAACCGCCTCTTTTTTTGCAATTTCTTCCATTATTTTTGCGGCATTTTTTGAAAATTTGTTCATAAATTCTCCAGAGAAATATTCTGAACCGCCTCGTTCAAAAGCACAGCCCTAAGCCGGTCAATTTTTCCCTTTTTATCGTTTAATATATCCTTTTCAAAAGAAAAATTTTCTTCTTTCATCAAAAAGATAAGGTGATAAGGCTGAATTTTAAAAAGCAGCTCGCACAGTTTTTCCTGTTCAATTCCAGAAATAAATCCGCACTGCAAGCCAACCATCAAATCTGAGATAATTTCAACAGATTCAGAAAGACTTTCCATAAGGCTGAATTTTGCAAGCGAATAAGATTTTATGACTGAATTAAAAACAACTGTCCTTTTAGTATCGGCATAGCCAGTTAAAATCTTGCGCTCGATTTCGGAAATGTACATACAGGCCGCCTCAAATTCTGCAATCTGGTCAAATTCTGAGCCGCGCATTGAATTCCTTGTGCTTATCAGATAAAAACTTCCGGCCGCGCTGCCAGTTGAAATCTGAGGAAACGCCGGTGAAATAGAAAAATTTTTATCTTTTAGATATTCAACAACAAGACCGAATTTTCCGGTCCGCACAATTCCCGGAATATGAATCCGCGCAGAAATTTTCATTCCACTGCCAGAATCTTTTAACGCGCACGTCAAGTATCCAAAATCGTAAGTTGCCGCAAACTGAAGTTTTTCCTGAAGTTTTCCGTCTATTTCCGCGCATTCTGAAAAAGCGTCCTGAAAATCCATTCCTGCGCGGAAAGATGAGATTTTTACGTGGTCACCGGAATTTACCCTCACGCTAAGAGAAAGAGAATTTTTCTTTTGAAAGACAAGCCCGGTTTCCGGAAGATTTTCTGTTCCAGACGGATTTTTCTGTTTCTGATTTCCCAAAAGTCCTTGAGATTTTAAAACGCCCCATTCCTCAAAAAGTTTTCGTCCCTCATCATCTATGAATTTTGTTTCAACAACGCTGAACAGAAAGTCCGGATTTTCAGACTGGATTCTAGAAAAAGCATCAAAAACAAGGCTCTGCACTCGCTCAGAATCATCCCCGCGGAAACACAACGCAAACGGAAAATTCGCAAGATTTCTAGAAAGCCTTACTCTTGAAGAAATCACAACATCCTGAAACTGGCCTTTTTCTGTGTACCAGGGAACTTCAAATCCTTTATTCATCAGAATCCCCTTGAGCACCGGCATCCGCGCCAGAAGAAAAATCAGATTCTGCTCCGCGGGCTACACTTCCATGCTCCAGCGCACGCAGAAAATCCCTGTAGACAGCGGCTTTCTCATAATTTTCAGATTTTACGGCTTCCTCAAGTTTTGCCTGAAGGTCGGTCCTGTCCGTAAGCGAATTTCTAAAACAAGAAAGTCTTTTTGGCATTGAGCCTGAATATTTTCCGGAAACGCCATTTTTTTTCATTTCAGCGGCAATTTCTTTATTAAAACTTTCGTAACATTCCGGGCATCCTGCGGTTCCAGTTTCCTTTATTTCCGCAAGGCTTCTTCCGCAGACAGGGCAAAGGCGCGAATTTTCCTCATTCTTTTTTTTGTCGAGTTCTTTTAGCTCCGCAAAGATTGACTCAATATTTTTTACATCCGGAGCAGTTATTTTTGTTGAAATTCCGCGTGAAGCGGCACAATTAACGCAAAGGTTCAATTTTCTTTTTCCGCCGTTTCCGACAGCCTCAAGAAAAATTGCAGCCTCGTTTTTTTTACAAAGATCACAAATCATTAGGATTTCCTGAAAATATCAAGTGGTTTTTCTTTTCCGGCTTTTACTGCCGGAATAACTGAAACAATCAGAGAAAGAAGCAGGACAGAAACGCAGACCGCAAAAAGTTCGGCAAACGGAACCGAAATTGGAATCGTTGTCAGATAAAAAGCGGGATCCAAAAGATGAATCTGGGAAAATCCGTCCGCGCTTCCGCCTGAAAAAACATACGCGGCTCTTGAAAAAAAGTTGACAATTTTTTCAATAAAAGAAATAAGCTCGTTTGCATTGACAGAAAGCAAAAGCCCCACAGGAAGTCCAAGCAGAATTCCGCAGAAGCCGCACACAATTCCTGTAATCAGAAAAGAAACTGTAATTCCGCGGGAAGTTCCCCCGATGCTCCTTAAAATCGCGATTTCGCGGCGGCGTTCCAGCACAAGCATCACAATCGCGGAGCTGATATTCACCGCCGCTACAAGAACAATCAGAAACATTATAAAAATCAGAAGAACTTTTGTTGAGGAAAAATTTTCAAACTGGCTTGAGTTAAGTTCCTTCCACGAATAAAAAAGTCCGTTTCCGCCGCCTGCCTCCTCACATTCCTGCTGAATTTGGGAAAGTTTACCGGAAAAAGTTTCCGTTGTTTTTATCATCACAGAAAAATTTGCTGATTCCCTAGGAATCACAGAAAATCCAGTTTCAAGGGGAATAAAAATCCAGAGCGCGTCCATTTCCTGATAACCGGAGGAAACAATTGCGGCAACCCTAAAAGTTGTAACTTTTGGAGAAATCGCTCCATTTTGCCTTACATTTGTTGTAATCAGCCGGAAAGTGCTTCCAGCCTTTAAATTTAAAAGTTCGGCCATCTTTGTTCCGATTACAGCGGATTTTGAATCAGAGACAAATGAATTCATGTCGCCGTCAAAAATTTCAAAAAGAGATGAAAAATCATTGTTCCTAAAAAAAATATCAGGTTCAACAGCCCGGATTCTTGCCCCGGTCCTATAGGATTTTCCGGCGGCCAGTCCGTCGCTTTCTATCTGGGGAAAAACTCCAGTAACACCGGGAACGGACTCAAAACGCGCCGCATACGCGGTGAACTTTTCCGTAGATTCTGCAAAGGGGCTTCTGCGCGCTATAAAATTTTCCAGGTCGCCTGTGCTAAGCCCGATAATACGCCGCGTCATTCCGCCAATCATTCCGTCTGAAACAGAAAGAACAACAACCAGCGGAACAAGGCTGATTCCAATGCAGACCATAGCGCCAAGAACGCTTCGCCTTGCGGAAGATTTTTGCGCGGTCCGTGGAAAGACAAGCCTGAACGCAAAAAGCAATGAAGATTTTAACGTCATTTTTGCGCTCCATTTTTTTCCTGGACAATTTTTTCCAGATTTCCGCAGTTTATTGAATAGCAGACATCACCCTTTTTAGAAAGCTCCTTGTCGTGCGTAACTAAAATCAACGTTTTTTTATATTTATCAACCATCGAAAAAAGAAGCTCGCCGATAAGCGCCGCATTTTCCGGGTCAAGGTTTCCTGTAGGCTCATCCGCAAGAATCAGCCTAGGATCGTTTATAAGCGCGCGGGCAACCGCAACACGCTGACGTTCACCGCCGGAAAGTTCCCCGGGAAGATGGTTCAGCCGCTCCTTTAATCCCACATCACAAAGCAGAGCCTTGGCTTTTTCTACCGCCTGTCTTTTTGACATTCCAGCCATAAAAGCCGCCATATAAACATTTTCCAGCGCGGTAAAATCCTTTAAAAGATAATGAAACTGAAAAATCAGCCCAAGGAATTCCGAACGGTACAAAGCCTGCTCTTTTTCAGAAAGAGAAGTGACATTCCATGGACCGGCAACTACAGTTCCTGAAGTAGCCGTGTCAATGCTCCCGATTATATTCAAAAGCGTGCTTTTTCCGCTTCCGCTCTGACCAACAATCACAGTTTTGCTTCCTTCCTGAATATCAAGGTTCAAATTCCTAAAAATAGTGAGCGTTTCCCCGCCATTTGTGTATGTTTTTTCCAGACCGCTGATTTTTACCAGATTATTCATCGTGAAGAACCTCCGCAACTTTCATATCAAGAACATTTTTGCTCGCCTGCCATGATGCCCACAAAGGAGCAGCAATTCCAAAGAGAGTTATAAAAAACACCTCGCGAAAAACAATTTTTGCCGGAATCTGCGCAAAAATCGTGAACATATAATTCTGCGTCACAAATCCCGCAAAATCAAAAATCGGTTTTATGTTAACGCAGATTAAAAGCCCAAGAACAAGTCCAAAAAATGCCCCCGCAGCGCCACTGGTAAATCCACGCATAATAAAAATCGCCTTTATCTCATTCTTTGTTCCGCCCAAAGCAGAAAGAATTGAAATTTCCTGCCGTTTTTCAAAGACAAGGCGGCGCATTCCGTTGTAGATATTTATTCCCACAACAACAAAAATAATGCACACAAGGAGCATAAGAATATTTTTTTCAATCCTTAACGCGCCAAAAAACGATTTATTAAATTCCCGCCACGACTGAACTTTTACATCAGGGAATTCCTGTTTTATCTCAGAAAGCACCGAAACATCGTTCCCGTAGTTTTTTAGTTTTATGCTGTAAACCGGAAGCAGGTCCTTTCCAAAATATTTTTTTGCAGCCTCAATGCTCACAAAACCGTAACTCTGCTCAATATCCACATAATTGCAGTCAAAAAGACCTGTAACCGTAAACTGACGGTTCTGGGAAATCAACGCGACATCTTTCCCCCCGGCCAACGCCAGAAGATTCACCGCAGAGCCGACTGTAACGCCAAGCTCATTTGCAAGCGATCGGCCAAGAACAATTCCGTCGGGATTCTCAAGATTGAATTTCCCAAGAGAAACCTGCACCTGTGAACCAAAACCTTTGTCAATCTCGCGGATGTTCGGCTCAACCGCCCGGATTACAGCCGCCGACTGCTTGTTTTTTCTGCCCACAATAAGCCCCTGCGACTCATAAAACGGCGAAACGCAGGCAATCTTAGGATTTTCCGAGCAAAAATCAAGAAAATCAGTAAAATTTTCATCTGGAATTTCTGTAACACGCAGATGAGCGGAAGAAATTTCCATGATTGGATTTATTGAATAAGACTGAAATCCATTCATAACACTGACAACTGTAATCAATGTCATAACACCAAAACAAATTCCAAGAGTAGACAAAAAACTTGTGGCGGAAGTGCGGCCTTTTCTGTCAATGCGTGCAAACCGCCGGGAAACTTCAAAAATCCACTTTAATGACGAGGAAAGAGTTTTATTTCTCATAATTCTGAACGCTCCTGATAATTCCATCCAGATAAAGCAAATCCTTTTTTCGCCGGCCGTTCTCGTAGTAAGACTCAACAACAAAACCGCCGTCAAAATTCATTGTCGTAACGTATGAATCAGCAGAACTGTAGACAGTGGAAACACGAAGTTTTTCATTTTCATAGAAATAGCAGTCAGGCGGGCCATCCTGAATTTTATATTCATAGACATCTTTTTTTGTGGATGTTCCCAAAACTTTCGATTTATTTTTGTTGTAGGAATATTCCTTAAAGTATTTTTCAAGAATTTTACCGCTTTCAGAATATTTCCATTCAGTTTTGCTTTCCAGAACGAATTTTCCAG
>CAVGBY010000087.1:0-8588 GCA_963627355.1 uncultured Prevotella sp.
CTGACGAATTTTTCAAGCAAAACGTAGATTCACACGACAGAAGCAAAATCAAAGGCCTAAAAATCGACCTTATTTCCATAAAAAATATTATCGTAAAGGCAATCCAAAAACGTTCAGAATATGTTGGCTACATTGAAGAACAGGAACAGATGAAAAAACTTGGAATAAAAAATGAAATTTAAATTTTTCAGCACAAAAAAAAGAATTTTTGCGGCATTTTTGCTTGCTCCGGCATTTTTATTCGCGCAGGAAAATTTTTCGCAGGATGAACTTTCAGATGAATCTTCCCCGGAAAAAAATTTTGTGATAATCGAGGCAAAACACGACTACAACTTAAATCCACGGACGGCAAATTATTCCGCAGAGGCGCAGATTTTAACCGGACTTTACGAGGGGCTTTTTTCGTATGATCCGATAACGCTAGAGCCGGTCTACGCTATGGCAAAAAACTACAGAATTTCCCGCGACAAAAAAAGATGGACTTTTGAGCTTAGGGAAGAGCTGAAATTCAGCGACGGAGAGGCAATCACCGCAGAGACAGTCCGCTCCAGTTTCCTAAAACTTTTGTCAACGCCGAACGCGCCTTTTTCATCACTTTTGGATATTGTGCAGGGCGCACAAGAATTCCGCACAGACAAAGGCAACGCAGAAGATGTGGGAATTTATGCACTTGATGAAAACACAGTCTCATTTCACTTAAAAACACCTGCCTCTCACCTTCCGAAAATTCTTTGTATGCCAAGTTTTTCTGTTACCGCTGAAAATCTTTCCGTTTTCTCCGGTCCTTTCTGCCTTGCCGAACGCGATGAGAACAAAATCATCCTTACAAAAAACGAAAATTACTACGATTCTGAAAATACAAAAATGGACAAAATCACCGTCATCCTTTCAAATGATGAAAAAGAAAATGTCTTTGCGTTCAACACAGGAGCCGCCGACTGGATTGCAAGTTCTTTTGACGAAAAAACGCTTCTTTTAAAAGATTCAATCCATCTTAGCGCGGAATTTGCAACACAATATCTTTTCTTTAAATTCACCGGGGATTCTATTTTTAACAATCTGAATCTGCGCCGAGCCTTGCTTGAGTCAACTCCGTGGGATGAACTTAGGGCAAACACTTACGTTCAGGCGCAAAGTCTGGTTTATGCTCTGAACGGCTATCCGAATGTTGAAGGATATTCCTTTACCGACACTCTTGAGGCAAAAATTCTTATGAATGATGCCCGGAATGAACTTGAAATTCCACAGGAGCAGAAAATAAAAATCCGTTTTGCAATAACCGATACAGACTACATGAAAAAAAAGGCTGAAATCCTAAAAAACGCCTGGGAACCGCTGGGAATTGAGCTCGAGACAATTCTTTTTCCTGAATACGAATATCTGGACAAAATCGAAGAAACCGATGCGGAACTTTTTAGCTACAACTGGATTGGCGATTTTGCAGATCCGCTTGCATTCCTTGAACTTTTCCGCGGGAATTCCACAATGAACGTAACCGGATGGAACAACAAGGATTTTAACGACCTGCTGGACGAGGCCGCGCTTTACACAGACGAAAACCACAACAGGCTGCTTGCAAAGGCGGAACAGCTTTTGCTTGATGAGGCAGTGATTTTTCCGGTTCAGCATCCGGTCAGCGTAAACATAATCAATCTTGACGAAGTTGGAGGCTGGGCGATAAACGCTTTTGACATCCATCCGCTGAAATATCTTTTTAAGCGGGAAGGTATAAAGTCCGAGATTCCGAACATTGTGCTTCTTACAAAATAATTTTGCCGTTTGAAATATCTTTTATTTTCCGGGAAAGCAGGTCAAATTCATCTGAGTTTATTTTTCCGGAAACTTTTACGTCCGTTCCAAATTCTTCTGAAACATCGGAAACGCTAAAATTTACCAGAATCCGCTTAATCAACTGATACGAAGTATAATCCGCAGAAAACGAAAATCCTTTTTTTTCAACATATTCCTCGATCGCGGCCGTATTTTCCGCCGCCGAAAGAACCTGTTTTGCGCCATCACCATACGCCTTTACAAGACCGCCAGTCCCAAGCAAAGTTCCGCCGAACCATCTGGTTATTGTAAGAACAACATCCGTGCAGCCAGAACCTTTCAGCACATCCAGCGCAGGCCGCCCCGCAGTTCCAGAAGGCTCGCCGTCATCGCTCATTCCAAGAATTTCGCCGGAAAGCCCCAGCACAAAGGCATGAACTACGTGCGTGGAATCTGAATATTTTGACTTCTGCGCTTTTATGATATTTCTTGCGTCCGACTGGTTTTGACACGGAAAAAGTTCGGAAAGAAACCTTGAGCCTTTTACACAAAATTCCGATTCAACGTGTTTTGTAAGAATTTTCACCTATTTTTCCAGCTCAACCGACTGAACTTCTTTTGCGGCAACACGGACTCCCTGAGCCTTTACACCTTTTTCCGCAAAATCCGAAGCCTTGAACGTTTCCTTTAAAACTTTCATTTTTGGCTTTTTTACATAATTCAATGTGAATTTAAAATCTTTTTTGGTTTCTACAGAAAGAACTTCCATTCCGTCCGGCGCAAAAAAATAATCGCGGTTCATTATATACCCGCCAACCTTGCAGCGCTTTACGTATACAAACTGTGTTTTCGGGTCGCGGTAAATCACCGTAAAAAGAATCTTTGCAAGACTTTCCTTGTCGGCAAAACCGCAGTAGCGAAGCTCCGGTCCGACAAAAACTTTTGACGGGGCTTCCGAAACCGTGTAAATTCCGCTCTTTCGCACATAAATTATGCGGTCAAACGGTGTGATTTTCATAATTTCTTCACCGCCAGGAGCAGCAGTTCCCAAATAACCGGAGTCAGCGTTGTATTTTAGCGGAGTGTCGCGGCGGACAACTGATTTTACATCAACAGTCTTGATATTTGTAACAGTTGTGCGGCGTTTTATGCTTTTTGAATCAAGTTTTCCTTCAATTCCGTCCAGATAACTGATTGCGTAGTCAACAAGATGCTTTAAAAGCCTGTTTATTTCTTTTATCCGCGCGTTGATTGCCTGCACTTCTTTCCTGTTCTTGTTTATATCGTACAAAGAAATGCGTCGGATTGGAATTTTCAAAAGATGGTCAACATCTTCGTCTGTAACATCGCGCAAAAGCTCTTCCTTGAATGGAACAAAACCTTTTTTTACCGCTTTTATCACAGTTTCCTCTGTTTTCATCTGCTCAATCTCTTTGTAGATTCGCTCTTCGATAAAAATCCGTTCAAGCGTCCTAAGGTGAAGTTTTTCCAGAAGCTGCTGTTTTTCGTACTCAAGCTCTTCCTTTAAGACGCGGACAAGCTGCTTTGCATGGAATTTTATCACTTCTGTAACCGTCATCTGGACCGGCATATTGTCTTTTATGACAAGAAGATTGCAATATACAGTTTTTTCGCAGTCGGTGAACGCATAAAGTGAATCAATAACGTCTTTTGCGTAGACTCCACGCGGAAGTTTTATCTCAATGCTTACGCTCTGCGCTGTAAAATCGTTTATTGAAGCAATTTTTACTTTTCCATTTTTTGCGGCTTTTTCAATGGATTCAATAAGGGATTCCGTTGTAGAACCGTACGGCAACTCCGTGATTACAATCTTTTTTTCATCAGAGGAGTCAATTTTTGCACGGGTTATAAGTTTTCCAAGACCATCCTTGTACTCTGAACAGTCAATAAGTCCTCCAGTCTGAAAATCCGGAAAAAGCTGGAATTCCTCGCCACGCAGACATTTTTTTTCAGCCTCAATCACTTCATGCACATTGTGGCTCATAATCTGCGTGCTCATTCCAACCGCAATCCCTTCCGCGCCGGTAATAAGAACAACCGGAAGTTTCGCCTGAAACATAACCGGCTCCTTGTTTCGTCCATCGTAACTGTCAACATATTCAGTAATCGCTGGATTTGTAACAAGAATTTCTTTTGTAATCGGGCGGACTCTACATTCAATGTAACGAGGAGCCGCCGCGGGATGCCCTGTAAAAATATTTCCGTAGTTTCCCTGCTTGTCTATAAAAAGTTCCTTGTTTGCAAGATTTACAAGAGCGGTGTAAATAGAAGCGTCTCCGTGCGGATGAAATTTCATACAGTCGCCGACAACCCCGGCAACCTTGTGGAAACGTCCGTCATCTGTAACCAGAAGAGTGTGTAAAATACGCCGCTGAACAGGCTTTAGACCGTCAACAAGCTCAGGAATCGCCCTGTCGCGAATAACATAACTCGCATATTGAATAAAATTCTGATCAAAAAGATTTTTTACGTATGCCATTTTCCCACCCAGCGAAAAAAATTAATCTCCATTTTCCATTATTGAATTAACAAAAATGTCTGGAGTTATTACTTCGCCACCATTTTTTATGCGAAGTTTGTTCAGATAAATATCAAAATGAATATGCTCTGCCATAAGATTCACCAGAAGCCGGTTGTCCGTGCGGACACCAAGAAAATCCTTATCCAGCGATGTCAGCAGAGAACGGACATTCATATCGTTTTTTATAATTTCCTTGTAAGGAATAAATTCGTTTCTGTCGTTGCTGCAAAGAATGCATGAATTATTGTCAACAACCATGATAAAACGCTTTTCTGAAGATTTAGAAAAACTTAAATCGTTGCAATAAAATTCAACATCCAGATCGTAAAGCTCAAGATTCAGCCAGCTGAAAATAATAATCCTGACCCCGCGTTTTTTGGCTTCCCTTAGTTTTTCAGCAATCGGCTTTAAATCCATTGAAGAATTTATAAGAATTTCTTTTGAGGCAACATCAATCATTGACTTTACTTCATCAACAAGATTCTGCAGCCCCTGGATATTGCAGAAAAAATTAGAGGCCCGCCTTTTCATTGAAAGCTGGACCAGAAGATTTTTTGCAGTCTCGGCACTTTTCTTGTATTTTGAAGTAATTTTATCAATCAGCTGGACAGGTTCAACAACCGCATATTCGCTTGTCTGCCCCGGAATAGAAACAATCGCGCCTTTATCAAGAAGATTTTCGAGCGCGGCATAAACTGATGAACGCGAAGTTCCCAAAGATTTTGCAATCTGGTAACCATTCATCTTTTCTTCCGAAACCATTGTGCAATATACTTTTGCCTCGGTCTGGGAAAATCCCAGTTGGGCAAGACATTCTACTGTCGCCACATCCATAAACTAAATCAAACCTTTTACTTTTTGCCTTTACGAAATTATAGAAGTTTTTTGATTATTCCTCAAGGTTATCTTGAATAATAAGTTTTAACGGCTTACATTCAGGATTTTTGGAATTTTTTATTTCACGCAGAATGTCTTCTTTTTCGAGCGAAATATTTACAAGCTCGCAGAACACAAGAGTTCTGTCCGTAAGATTGTAAAGATTAGAGCCTTCGCAAGCCACAAGAACGTCCTTGTCCGCAATAAACTCAACAAACTGCTTTCTGAATTTCTCGTTATCAAGCCGGGTATTGTAAAAATAGTAAATGCTCGTAAATTTGTGGATTTTAGAAAGCCGTGAACAGCAATTCTGCAATTTTATAGAAAATTTTTCACCAAGCGGAGTTGAAACAAGATTTTCAGCAAAAACAAAAAGGATTCTCTGCTCGCCTTCAATTCCTGTATTCCGCTGTATAACTTTCTGCGTTTCAAAAAAAAGATTTTGCATAAAAGTCTTGTCATCTGTCTCCGGATTAAAAATATTTGTTTCATCCGCAGTTTCGTCTTCGTTCTCATCAAAAGTGATAATTGAATTTTCCATGTCGGGCTCTTTAAATTCCGGCAGACTTTCTGGAGATCTGTTTTTCAATGTGACAAGAGGAATTTTTTCGCCGTCAACAATTTTATAAAGCACGCAGTTTTCCTCATCAGTGGCAAAAAAAGGATTTTCCTCGCTTATCCGGATGTGCTTTAGTTTTGGACAGTTCAAGAGCCAGTCTTTTTCAACAAGCTCAAGGTTTGCCGGAAGCACGATTGTCTCAAGGTTTTCGCAGTTTGCAATCGCATTTGAACAGATTTTTGTCACGCTTCCGGGAATCACCAGAGACTTTACAGCAGAACAAGAGTCAAATACGTTTTCTGGCAAAGTTTTTATTCCAGAACGGAACGGAATTTCTTCCAGCGATGAGCAGCCCGCAAAAAGCCCTTCGGAAAAATCCTGGACTTCATAAGGCATCTGAACTTTTTTTAAGGATTTACACCCGCAGAACAAAAATGGCGGAAGAATCTTTAAATTTGCCGGAAGCCGCACTGACTCAAGTTCTGTGCTGTTGCAAAAAACATTCGCCCCCAGATATTCTACAGAATCTGGAATAAAAATTTCCTTAAGGCCGCAGCAGGAAAAAGCATCCTCTTCCACAGAAACGGCTCCATTTGGAACTGTTCCAGTAAATTCTTCTGAATCAGAGTCTATTCCTACAACAACCTTAAAGTCATCTGTGTAAATCAAGCCATTTTTTTTGAGTGTCAGTTTTTCCATAGTGTAATTTTATTCCAGGAATCTTATATTTGCAAAGTTTTTTATTTTAGCGTAAGCCCTATTTTAAAAGCGTCCGCGACAACTTCTCCAAGACGGATATATTTATGGTTCACGCCGTCGTATGTAATCGGGTCAAGTTTTTTTACGTCGATTTTTCCGTCTGTAAGAACCGACTCATCCGCTGAAACATTCACAATCTCTCCAAGAAGCCGGCAACCTTGAACATCAAAGCTGATTGTCTTACATTCAAGCACCATAGGAAGTTCCTGAACAAGCGGCGCATTGACATTCTGGCTCTTTTCAAAATGAAAGCCTGATTTTTTGATTTTCTCAGGTTCTTTGTTCGCAGAGACAATTCCGACGTAATCACAGGCGGCAACAGTTTTTGCGGTGGCCATACTAACGGTAAAGTCGCTTCCTGCCTGAATATTCTTTACAGTCTTATGCTCCGGGCTAAGACAGATATTTATTTTTGTGTCGTCCGCAATTCCGCCCCAGGCAGCGTTCATCACATCTGGATTTCCATTTTCGTCATAAGTTGAAATCATCAGAACCGGCATAGGATAAAGCATCGCTTTTGCGCCAAAATCTTTTCGCATATAAAACTCCTTGAATTTAATAGTTCAAATATCGAGTTTTGTTGATTTAGTATAAAAATTGAATCCGCACCCATTCAATTTATTCCTTCTGAAAAGAAAACTCGATATTTGAACTATTATACCACAAATGTGCTATAATTTGCTTATGAAAAAAATTGCGATTATTACAGGCGCGTCCAGCGGAATGGGAAAGGATTTTGCGCTTCAGATTTCAAAAGATTACCAATATTTGTGCATTGACGAAATTTGGCTTGTTGCCAGAAGAATAGAAAAACTGAATGAACTTTCGGAAGAGATAAAAAAGATAAGCGGCGCGCCGGAGCCACGTGCCGTTGAGCTTGATATTTCCGGAACGGACGGGGCAAAACGCTTTGATTCGATTCTTGCAAAGGAAAAACTTTCCGGTGATTTTGAAATTACAGTCCTTGTGAACAACGCTGGTTTTGGAACGTACGGGCCTTTTGAGGAAACTCCTGTTGAAAAAGAGATGCAGATGATTGAAACAAACTGCACGGCGCTGACAGGAATAACAGGCTATTCTCTTCCATACATGAATGAAAATTCCTACATAATCAACACGGCGAGCATGGCGGCTTTTGCCCCTCTGGGAAATTTTGCGGTTTACGGCGCGACAAAATCTTTTGTCCTAAGTTTTAGCCTTGCTCTTGCGGCGGAATTAAAGCCACGGAAAATCCACGTCTGCGCGCTTTGCCCTGGTTCTGTAAGCACGGAATTTGCGAATGTGGCTTCCAACGGCGCAAGAAAAGAGGTTCTGCACGGAATTTCTTCTGCAAAAACAGTCCGACACTGCCTTAAAAAAGCATTTTCCGGAAAACGGACGGCAATCATGCGGCTAAAATGGAAATTCCAGGCGGCGGGAAGCAAATTTGCGGACGCATACACGGTCGCAGATTTTACATTTAAACATTCAAAGCGGCCGTACAAAAAATGACCAATTAAGAAATTTTACTATAAACTTTTGTAAAAATTTAGGAATGATTGATGACGGATTTGAAAACAGTAAGACTAGGAGATGTATGTATACTTGAGAAAGGTACTCAAATTGATACTAGCCAATTGGAAAATTCAAAGCCTTACCGTTATATTAATGGTGGAATAAAAGAATCTGGTTATTATGATAAGTTCAATACATCAGGAGAATCCGTACTTATTTCAGAGGGAGGTGCTTCTTGTGGTTACATTAATTATGTAAATGAGAATTTTTGGTGTGGTTGTCATTGTTATCGTTTACATGATATTAAAGTGTTTCCTAAATATTTATATTATGCCTTAAAAGGTAACCAAGATAGAATCATGTCATTAAGAACAGGTTCTACAATGCCAAATATTCAAAAATCAATTATTCAGAAATTTGAATTATCAATTCATAATCAATCAGAAACACAAAAACAGATTGCTGCAATTTTAGACAAAATAACTAAAATAATAGAAGAAAACAAACAATTACTTGAAAAATATGACCTGCTAATCAAATCCCGGTTTATCGAGATGTTTGGGGACCCGGTTACAAATCCTATGGGAT
>CAVGBY010000088.1:0-8548 GCA_963627355.1 uncultured Prevotella sp.
TTGCAAACCTGACTTTTTCAGAGGAAAATTCTCAGGAAAAGGCTATGACTTTGCGGGAAATTGACAGGATTATTGACGAGCCGAACGAACGGAATCTGCACCGCGCTCTTCTTGAACTGAACAAATATCTTGACCAGAATCCGGCTGAATTTGACGCAGTTCAACGAAGATATAAAAAAATCCTTAATTCCAGAAAGTTGTATTCAGAGCTTGCGAACGAGCTGATAAATTTAATCAAGAACAGTTCCGAGGAAGAGTCCGAGATTATTGACGAACGCATAAAAAAACTTACGCAGGAAATCCTTACGCTGGAATTTAATCCCGATGACAGGCGGCTTGATGTTATAAAAGACACGAATTATCTTGTTTCTATCCGCCAGTACAGCGCGATTCAGAATAAAACAGCAAAACTTATTCAGTCCCGAAATTATTCAGAGGCGATAAAAAAAGCCGCGGAAGGGCTGGAAATTCTTCACGAAAATTTTACCGCGGAGTTTGGAAAAGAAAAAATAAGCGGTGAAGTTGATTATCTGGTAAAGGAAATCAAAAAAAATCTTGAGCTTTTTGATGGAATCGCTGTTCATCTGGAAAAAACAGGAGCGGCATACGTGAACGCAGTCAATTCAGAGAATACCGCCGCCGCGCAGTCCGCTCTTCTGGCTGTAAAATCAGTTTTTTCAGAATATGCGTCGTTAAGAAACTCAATTGTAGAAAAGGGGCTTTCTCTTGAAAAAAAATCTGCCGAGGTAAAAAAAATCGCAGAGAAAAACAAGAAAGGCAGAAAGACAGAAAATTCTGAAAACTACATTGAGCATGGCGAGGAATATCCCGGGCTTGCCTGCGGCGCGGTTTTTGGCTGGAATGAAATGCCCGGTGAAGACCACGGAATTCTTGGGGTAATGGACGCGGCCTTTAACGTGGGCATTGAAAAAATGAAATCCTCTTCGGTCAATGTCCTGAACAGTCTTGCGGTTCGCTTTTCAGAAACAAGCTCTGTTCAAAGTTTCAGGCAAAGCAAAATTCTTCCGGAAAAATCTGAGCTTTTAAAAATCGGGGCTTTTGGAAAGAATTCCCGCGAAATAAATTCTCTTTATTCACTTTTAAAAACCCGCGATGGAAAAGATTTTATGGTTCCATACCAGAATTTTGAAATTTCAGTTGAATATCTTGAAAAAATCGCGTTCTATTCAGAGAATTTTGTTGACGACGTTGTAAAAATCGCAAAAATCAAGTCTTCGGCGGACAAAATTCTTCAGCCTGAAAATCCGGGCGAATCCGCGCGGACGGAAAATTCGTACATTCAGTCTTTGCTGGAGGTCGTGGCAGAAATAAATTCTGTAAAAAATCAGATAAACACAAATTCTCCAAAAAAATCAGACTGGAGCGAAAAATATAGAAATCTTTTTGAAAAACAGAATTCCTCTGCGGCTCAAAACCAGTCGCCGCAAAAACCAACGGACGGAATTCAGACTGAAGATAAAATTCTTGTGTGGGAAAAAATCGGTGAAACATACAACGACTACATTTTTGCTCTGAACGATTATTGTCTTGACTTGGTAAGCGGTCTTTACAGCCGGGGCGCGGAATTCTATGCGCTTGCCGGGCTTGATTATGAAAAGAATGTGGAAAATTCACGGCAGGAAATTGCGCAGAACCTTGAAGGAACGGTTGTTGACGGAATGAGGCGGCGTTTTTCCAGGACTGCGGTACAGAAAATTCAGGATTTGGAAAAATATATTCAGGGCGGAAAATCTGCGCTCAGTTTCGGGCTTGGAAAAGTTACGGATTCCTATGAGGCAAGCTACGAAAATTCAGTCATTTCGATAAAATCAAGCATTCAAAAACTTGAAAATTATCAGGATGAGCTAAAAAGAACGCTGGAAGAAGCGAATTCTCTTGTCGCAGATTCTGATAAAAAAATCCAGGAAGCAGACAAAAACTATGAGGCGGCGCGAAAATTCTTCCGCCAGCAGAAATTTGACGAGGCAAGAAATGCGGCCAACAGTTCCCTGGAATCCTACGATGATTCCCTGCGCTTTGACTACAATGAAAATCTTGCTTTGGAAAGCCGTAAAAAGGTTGAAAAACTTCTGGAAGAAATTTCCGGGCAGCAGAAAATTATCATCGACAAAGAAGTCAATGAGCTGATTGTCCAGGCCGGAAAAGAATTCAACAATGACAATTATGCCGAGGCGCAGACTCTTTTGAACCGCGCGCAGGAACGCTGGAATGTTGTTTTTGTTGATTACGCGAACGATGAAATTCAGAATATGATGAAAATTGTAGAGAACGCATTGAACGCGAACAACGGACGTGAAGTTCTGCCTTCAGATTCGCTTTACCGCGATGTTTCACAGATGCTAAGAAGCGCAAAGCAAAGTTTTGAAAAGGGAAAATCTTTTTCAAAAAAAGGAAAAACCGGCGAGGCTTCCGCGGAATTCAACGAGGCTTTGCAGACACTGGAAATTTTACGCTCGCTTGTTCCAAGAAACACGGCGGCAAACAAACTCCGGCTTGAAATCCAGCAGTTCCAGGATCCGAAGCAGTTTGAGATAAACTTTGCGAACCGGGTTTCCCAGGCAAAGGAAAACGCTGCCTCTGCGGCAAAAGATTCTTCCGGAAACGAAAAACTTCTTCAGGCTTACGCGGAACTTTCAGACCTTGCGGAAATAAATCCGGATTATCCGGGGCTTAAGAACGCGATTCTTGAAATTGAATATTCTCTTGGAAAAAAGAAGCGGCCGCTTAGTCCTGCCGTAAAAAAACAGGCCGAACAGCTTGCATCCGAAGCCCAGAAACTTTTCCAGGGCGGAAATTATCAGGAGTCGTTCAAAAAAATAAATCAGGCGATTTCAATAGACAGCGAAAACCAGAATTTTAAATCTCTGCGCTCAAGGATAAGCGCGCGCTTAAAGACAAACGTCTACACAAGAGATTCAAATTATACAGACAAATATCAGGAGATTGTCGAGCTGATTTCTTCGAACCGCTATGAGATGGCGGAGGAGATAATCTCTGAAATGTGGAAAAATCCGGCAAATAGAACTGAAAATTTGACAAAACTTAAAAATCGCGTTGAAAGGGCTTTAGGACAATGAAATTTAAACGGAATTTTTTAGATTTTTTTAGACTTGTTTTGATTTTCTCTTTTTTCGGAATTTTTTCTGTGCCTTCAGCTTTTGCTGAAAAATTCTGGTGGAATTCCGTACATTCAGTAAGCGAAAATAATTCTGTTTTTCCAAAGACAGCAGGAAACGGTCAAAAATCCTTCTCTTTCTGGCAGGAGGCGGATGAATCCAGAAAAAACATCTGGCTTTCCGCACGTTTTTTGGACTCTTCTGGAAACTGGAAAACAATAAGCCGCTTTGCAGGTCCTTTTGAATACGCAGGCTCAGAGATTCCTGATATTTATTCGGCCGCAATGTCAAAAAACGGAACAGTGGCGGTTGCCGTTCAAAGCTCAGATTCTGAGCTGAGTGTATATGTCCTGAAAAATTATTCGGGAAATTTTGAAAGGACAAACATTTCTATTCCAAAGGATGAATTTTTTGCTCCCCGGATTTACGCTTCTTTTTCCGGAAAATTTGTGATGTTCGTCTCAAGGTCAAAAATTTCAGACCCCACGCTGCGGCTTCACGAATTTTTTATTTTTCATTCAGTTTCAGAAGATGGAATAAAATGGTCGCCTTTTACAGAAACTTTTGGCTCTGACTCAATGCCGAATTCTTTCGCGCCGTTTATGTGCAGCTCTGAAAATTCGGATTTTGTGGTCTTTCAGTCGCAGTTTTCACAGGGAAGCAAAAATTCTTACCAGATTTATATTTCCCGTTCAGAAAACGGCGGACGCTCATGGGCGGCTCCGGTTCTTGCCACAGGAAAAGATTCTGCCATAAGGGAAGATTTTTCTGATTTTGACAACCAGGCCCCGTTCATTCTGTTCAAGGATGAAAAAATAAATCTTGTCTGGGAACGAAAGAGGCGCGGAACTGAAAATTCTGAAATCTGGTACGAGCAGATTTTTAATGGAAATGTCCTGCCTGAATCTGTTGACGTCGTGGCTTCCAAAGGAAATTGCCGCAAATCCGGACTTTTTGATTTTAAGGATGAAATTTACGCTTTCTGGTTTGACAACCGTTCTGGCTATGACCAGGTTTATATCGCAAAAAAACGAAAGATTGACTGGGAAGAAAACTGTCTTAGCCAGAAAAAAATAGACTCGGCATTTCCGTCACCGCTGGTTAATGGAAATGATTTAAGTTTTGTGTGGCAAAGTAAAAATTCTTTTGCATCCGCAAAAAAATCCGCCCGGAACCAGATAATGTCCCTTGAGCCGGACAAAGAAGTTGCCGCCGCCACAATAATTCCCGAGCTCCAGAACGCAAATTCTGTAATCCGCTCAAAAAACAGGCGTGTTTCGTTCAGGGTAAAATTGCCGTACGATATTTCAGGAATTCAAGGTTACACGTTCAGCTGGTCGCAGGATGAAAAAGAAATTCCTCCGCAAGAAAAAAAATCTGTTTCAACTGGAAATTCAATTCAGCTTTCCGCAGAACAGGAAGGAAACTGGCATTTAAAAGTCTGCGTTCTTGACAACGCCGGAAACTGGTCAAAAATCAGCTCCGCGCAATATTATCTGGATCTTACTCCGCCAAAACAAGTTGTCTTTGAGCAGCTGGAAACAGACAGCGCAGGTTTTCTTTCTTCAAATTCCGGAACTGTCCGCTGGCTGCCGGATTCCACAGATGACGACATAAAGGGCTATTCGTACAATCTTGTAAAAATCGCAGAAATTCCTGCAAGGTTTTCTTCAACGCCAAAAAACAGGACAAAAGCCTCTGAAGAGGAACTGAAAAATTTTGCGGAAAAAATTCTGGGCGCAAACGAAAAGTCCATCCAGCGGAAAATAAAACTTCCGGGAACAGTCTATAAAAATCCGGTCTTCACGTTTAAAAATCAGCGTAACGGACTTTATGTTCTTTCTGTTGCCGCAGTTGATGAGGCTGGCTACGTCGGCGAGGCAAAGAATATTCCGGTGCTTTTGAATAAATATGTGCCGCGCACATATATTTCTTCCATCAGACAGAATGTCTCTTCTTTTGGAGAAATTTCAATCGAACTTTTAGGAAATGATTTTGCCTACGATGGAACAGTCCGCTCTGTCATTGTTGATTCAGACGGAAAACCGCCTTACGATTTTGTTGTTTCAAAGGACGTTCAGAATTTCAGCGTTTCAAATTCAAAAATCTCCGGGATAAATCTTGGACACGAGCTTGACGAAGGCTCTTATTTTGTGGGAGTTGTGCATTCAACGCGCGGAATTTCTTTTACAAAGACAAAAGCCCTAAAAATCAGCCCGAACGGAACTGTCCAGATTGAAAGTGAATATGAATATGTTCCGTCCTGGAAAGCAGTAGAAAAAAAATACGACCATTCAGTTTTTGTCGGCTACATTGTGCTTTTTATCGCGGGAATTCTGCTTGTTGTGGCAGTTTTCGTGTTCGGAATCTCATTCTTTAAAAATTATGCAGAAATCTGCTCAGCAAAAAAAATAGTCAGTCAGATTGAATCAGGAGGTCTTATGCCGCAGTTCCAGAAATCAAAAGAAGAAAAAAGAAGAAACGGCAGCTTAAAAACTTCGCTTGCGGGATTTGCAATTTCGCTTGTCGCCGCAATTATTATTGTAATTTCCCTAAGCCTTGGACTCACGATGATAAAAGCCCAGGAAAGAACGCTTTCTAAAGGTCTTCATGACCGGGTGAACGTTCTGCTTTCATCTGTTTTTACCGGCGCAAGAACTTATCTTCAGAACGCTGATGAAAGCACGATGGAATTCAACGATTTGCTGAACCAGATGTCATCTCTTTCCGAGGCGGAATTCCTTACAATAACCGGCGAGCCTTCTGAAAATTCTCTGCCGCAAAAATCTTCTTCCGGCAATGATGATGAAAAAAAATCAATCCTCTACGTCTGGGCTTCCAACGATTCAAATATCAGCTCAAAAGTGAACAGACTTAGTTCCCGAAAGACAATAATTCCGGGTGTTTCAATGTTTTCTTCCGTCCAGCAGGCTGAGCAGGAAATTTCTCGCCGTTGTCTAGACCTGAACCAGGAAGCCGGAGAGCTTTGCGGAAAAACAGAGGCAAAAATCGCGGAGCTTAACGCAGAAATTTCTGGAGCCACAAATTCGCGCCGTGCGGAAATCTCAGGCCTTAATGCCGGTTACCGCAGTGAAATTCAAAAGCAGCTGCTCGCACTTTCAGAAAAAGGCTCGGATTCAGTTCCGCCATACAATGATGAAAAATTCAACCGGAATGTTACAGAATACTTGTTCTACCGCCCGGTTCTTTACTCAGCAGGCGCGGCAAACCAGCAGAATCAGTATGTCCACGGAATCTTATTCCTGAAAGTCCACACAGATTCTCTTATTCAGGATATTGATAATGCCAGCCGGAATATTCTTTATATCGTTCTTGTTCTTTCCGCTGTAACAATCGTGCTTGGAATTCTGGGCGCGAACCTTTTTGCCGGAAAAATTGTACGCCCAATCCAGATGCTGGAAAAAACTGTAACAGAAATATCAGAGGAAAACGACAAGGAGCGCCTTCTTGCCGGCGACATTACAGATTTGCCTAACAACGAGATTGGCCGCCTTGGCGACTCTGTAAACAGGATGAAAAAAGATTTGGGCTACAACGAGCGGGAACTGAACCTTCAGGCGAACGAGGCGACCCCGATCCAGCAGGCGATGGTTTCCCTTGAGCCTCTTTCGGGCAATTTCAAGCAGAATATTTCCCGCATTTCAGACGAAAATATCTCGGAATTCGCGTATTACAAAGGCGCGTCCGGCGCATCCGGCGACTATTTTGACTTCAAGAAACTTGATGACCGCTGGTACGTCCTTATAAAATGCGATGCTTCCGGTCATGCCGCTCCGGCCGGAATTCTTGTCACAATTGTCGCTACACTTTACAAAAAATATTTTGAAACATGGTCTTTCCAGAAAAACGGTACAAACCTTCAGGATTTTGTCTATAAAGTGAACGGATTTTTGGAATCACTGAACATAAAGGGAAAATTCGTCGCAATGATAGTTTCCCTGTACGACGCAAAAACCGGCAGCGTCTTTATGTGCCATGCCGGCGACCGCTTTGCGCGCGTCTACGAAAATTCAACCCGCTCAATCAATAAAATCGAGCTTACAGAAACTCCGGCCGCGGGCCCGTTCCCTAATTTTATGCTCGAGCTCAAAGGCGGCTTTAAAGTTGAAAAAACAAAACTGAACCAGAAAGATGTCCTGATTCTTTACACCGACGGAATCGAAGAAAACGGACGTATAATCCGCACGCCTGATTTTTCTGCGGTGCTAAAGCCAAAGACAGACTCCAACGGCGAGCAAATCTACGATGAATACGGAAACCCCGAATACGAGGCTGAAAAAGAAGAATTTGGCGAAAGCCGCGTTTCAGAAATCGTCGAGGCAGTTTTCCAGAAAAAGAAATACATTCTCACAAAAAAAGAAAATCCATCCGCCGGCGAAATCCTTGAATTTGATTTCACTAATTGCCAGGGAACAGTAGAGGAAGCCACCTTGGCCCTAGCCTCGCTCGAAAAGATTTTCCGCCTCTATAAGCCAGCTTCCGCAACCGTAAAAGACCTTGTCGAGGTGGATATATCAATAGACCGATTCCTGAAAGAACATTTTTCACTCTACAAAGAATATGCCGTTCCGCCGACCACAGAAAGTTTTAACGGCCGTCCGGTCAGAAAACCGAAAAACCCGAACAATGTTTACTATTCATACCTAAAAGAAGACGTGCAGGAGGACGATCTTACAATGATTTGTCTGCAGCGTAACTAAGCCGTTCAGAATGAGTGGAATTGTCAGAGAATAAAAAAACGCCAAAGAACCAAAAAAGAAGCAAAAAAAAGTTTAAAAAACTTAAAAACTGGATTATATTAAAAATATAACGATTATTGGGGGCAGAACCATGGATAAAAACGAATTAAAGGAAAAACTCAAGGCAGGACTGGATAAACTTGTTGCCTCGTCAAAAAAGGCATTTCAAAAAACCGAAACAGCAGTCCGAAAACTCAGCGACCAAAGCGTAATCCGCATCGAAATCCGCCAGTTTGAGTCAAAGAAGAAGGACGAAATCCTTAACCTTGGTCAGCTCGCATTTGAAAAATTCACCGCGGACAATACATCAAGTCTTTCAGCGGCCGATGAAAATGTACAGAAAATAACCGCTTCTATAAAAGAAATCGAAAAAGAAATCCAGACCCGTCAGGAAAAGCTAAAAGCCCTCGGCGAAGAGCCGGAAGACACAGAAACTGATTCCGAACAAACCGAGTAGTTTAAAAATCATATTCATCCGGGCGGCACGGGGCTGTCTTGTAAGTTAAAAAAAACTCCACACAAAACAGCCCCTTTTTTATTTATTTTCGCAATTTTGATTTTTGTAATCAGGATTTTTTTTTCTTCTATTCCTTTACCAGCCTTGCAATCTGCTTGAAATCATAACCAAGCATCAGCAGTCCCCATTCAATT
>CAVGBY010000089.1:0-8436 GCA_963627355.1 uncultured Prevotella sp.
CCCAGAAGCTGAACTGGTAGGTGACGTCCTTGCCCTCGCCGGTCGTGGTGTCAAGATTTGTGTTGTCCAGCGTGAACTCGCCCTTGTTTTCAATTTTTATCGACTCGTCTGCGGTAAGCGTCTTTGCCTCTGAAAGGTTTCCGCCGTCCGCGTCTTTTGTAAAATTCCAGTAGAATGGGGCTGTTCCGCCTACAAATTCAGGGATTACAGAAAGTTTGTCGCGCACAGCCCAGTATTTTCCGGTCACACTGTCTCCGTAGAGCTCCTCTTTTGTGTCAAGGTTCCAGATGTCTGTTCCCTTCGTAGTGTTTCCGCTGCCGTCCGCATTCTTGAACGCGTAGAACTGCTGGTACTCGCTTTCCTCGAATGTTCCGTCTGAGTTCAGGTCAGTCGCAAGCTTTACTGATGTGATTCTTACCGGGCTGTTGCTTATTCTTGTTTCAACGCTGCCTTTTCTAAAGTTTCCAGCCTTGTCAAATACAACCACGTTCACGGTTATCGGGCCGTCCGGGATGTTTGCGGAGTTCACAGTTCCATCCCAGGTCCAGTATTCGCCTGCCTTGGAATAACTTTCCGCCATTCCGTCGCCGTCGTCCTTTGTGCCGGTCCCGTTGTCGTTCGTGTCAACCACCATGCCGTAGACAAATTCCGCCTCGGTGAAGCTTGTCGAGCATTCTCCCTCAAATGTCACGGTATCGCCTGTAATGTCAAGAATCTTGTGGTAAGAGCCGCCGATTTTTACAAGTCCAGCCTTCCGGATATTCTTGTTTGAGCTTAAACCGTCAAACGAAACAGTGTTGTCCGCATCTCGGGTTACACTAGTCTTGTATAAAACCGCAAGCCCCTCATCGTTTATGTATACGTTTCCGTCTGCTTTTGAAGAAGAAATGTCTGTCCTGTTCAGCGTCCTGTCCGTTCCATACTCTTCGCTTACATTGAAGACGCGGGTTGTGGTTGTTCCGTCGGTATTTTTATATCCGCGCGTAAAGTAGAACACCGCGCTGCTAAAACCTGAGTCCGCCTCCTGAACCCGGGACGCGATTGTCACAGAAGTTCCGTTACTGTTCTGTATAAAGCTTGAAAGGTTATCCAGCCTTGTTCCGTCTGTTCCGTATCCGCCTTTGTAAAGAACCAGTGTTTCGCCGTTTCCCTCGTCAAATTTCGGTTTTGTATTGTCGATTTTTAGCGTGTATTCCCTTTCAGAAGTCTGCGGCGAGCTTGAATCCTTGTCCTTTACAACAAGTTTTATTGAACAAGTTCCAGAAGTTGAGCTTACAGGAATCTTGAACGAATATTTTGTGCCGTCCTTTGAGTCTGAAATATCCGTAAAATGGCAGCTTTCGCCGGTATATTTTGTTCCGTTTACAGTCGCGCTGGTCAAATTAATATCTATTCCGTCTGAATCTTCAAAAGTTCCTTCCAGATACCAGTTTGTTCCGCTTATGTAGTCGCCGTCTGAATATGCGATTTCTTTTACTGCGGAAGAAAGAGTTGTATCCGTTGCCTCATACTGCCTTAGTTTTTCTACAGTAATCTGAGGAACGCTGTTGTTTACAGAAATAAGAATTTCATTGCTCCATGCGCTTGCAAGCTGACCGCCTGTTATGTCATTGTCAACAGCGCACGCGCGGACTCTTAAGAGTTTTGGCGGAGTGTCAAGGTTCTTCAATCCGGAAACATCAATAGAATATGACCAGCTTATAGTTCCCTTGACTTTTACACCGCTTTCGCCCTTTACAGGAATTGTCACAACATCCCCAGAGGCAAATGGGCTTCCATCAATCATTGTGCCGTCACTCTTGATTCCATTTTCGTATTCTCCGTCGCCATCAAGGTCAAACTGAAGATAAACAGCCTCAATTCCCTCGTTGTCGCTTGCAGTTCCTGCAAAACGTATTGTTCCGCCCAAAATCGTGTATGAAATTCCGTTTTTTGTAACATCGTGTTCAGGATATGTAATCTGAGCCGTAGGCTTATCCGCATTCGGATTGAACTTTAACTTGATGTCATTTTTATCGCTTTCGCCTATAAAAGTTCCTTTTGTAATATAACCCACGTTTCCAACTGTGTCGCTTGCCTTGAACCAGACCGGAATATAGAACAAATCCTTTCTGCTTTCATCTCTATATTCATCATAACCAGGAGAAAGAGTTTCATTTGTAGAACTATAGCCCAACTTTTCCGCAAGATTTTTAAATTCAATGCTCCATGAAACCTGGGTTTGTGTCAGATTTTCCTGCGTCCATGCAAAATTGTCCGTAAATCCTTCTGCAGTAAAATCCGTATCTTTTTCTGAATATTTCGGAATGTAATAGTAGATTTTTCCGCTTTCAATCCTAGAGTTTGCGTTCTCATCGTCTTCAATAAGTCCGCTAAGCGTAAATTCGCCTGTAACCTCTGTCTTGGAATTCGGCGCAATGTTTTTTATTGTGTCCGGCGGTGAATTGTCAACAACCACAGAACGGCTGAACGAATCTGACATTCCGGCCTCGTCGGTCGCAGTAACCTTTAACTGGTAAATTCCGCTTGTGATTGCTGAACAGTCCACATCGCAGATATAGGCGCTTTCACTTTTATTGTAAGATGCTGCCCGGTCTGTTCCGTCTATATTAAGGACAACCTTTAAATTTTCCGCAGAAGTTACGGTGTCTTTTGCGTTTATCTTAAATCTTGCGTTTTTGTTTGTTACGCCGCCAAAATTCTGGTTATTAGAAACGTTTGTATTTAAATATGTTGTTCCACCGTCAAAACTTACGTCCACAAGTTCAATTTTTGGCGCAGTTGTATCCACGCTGAATTTTACAGCAGTATTAATTTTTGTTGCCGTATCCAAAGAAGACCTTATGTACAGGTAATCCGCTTCATCCAGTCCATTTGTTGTAAAACAACTACCATCAGACTGGCACGCATCCTGAACTTTAAAATAAAGCTCATAATTTCCGTCGCCACCTGGCAGAGTATATTTCCACGTTCCGCCAGTTCCGTTCTTTGTTACTGTAAGTTCAGTCCACTCTGCACTACTAGAAGTTTTTATCCAAAGCTTCTTTACATCGCCGTCATCATCTTCTACCGAACCTGAAATTTCATTTGAGTTCAGGCGTGTTGTTCCGTCAGTTTTTATTCCGTTTAATACCACAATAGGTCTGTCAGAATCCTGATCCACATAAAGTTTCTGATAAGTGGTGTTATTTGTGTTTCCGGCTTTGTCTGTAAAACGAACCTGAACATCATAATCAGTCTTGTCTATAAGCAGCGTATTTGTCTCAAAATCAACAGACCATGATTTAGAATCAGAGTTATACCGACCTTTTATTCCATTTTCTGACCACTTACTTTCACCAGTTTTTCTATAATAAAGATATGGCTTTGCGTCATCGGCAAGATTTGAATCTGCCACAAGCCCCCTTATTGTAATCATTTTGTTTACAGTACTACCGCTGCTCGGTTCCGAAAAAGTAACAACCGGAGCCGTTCTGTCTATTATAAAATTATTTATAACATGATCATCAGAAGAAAGTCCTGCCTTGTCTTCTGCACGGACGTAGAATGTATAAGTTCCCTCCGCCAGTTTTGAAATATCAACCGTAACTGAACCTTCGTATACGTTTTGCACGGTTTCTGGTTCAACCTTGCCGATCGCGGTGCTTTCATTAAAAGAAATATCCGTTCCTACCAAAATCTTTTTTATTCCGCTCGTTGTGTCGTTCGCTTTTACGTTTATGGTAATCTCATTCGCTTTGGTTATAGTTACGCTGTCTTTTACACCTGCGCTTTCTATAACAGGTTTTTCAGTGTCAACATAGAACGAAATTGTCCTGTCGGTTTTGTTTCCGGCTTTGTCTTTTACAACAAGAGTTGCTGTATTCTGCCCTTCTTTGTAACTTGCAATAATTGAATAACTTGAACCGCCCGAGCTTTCCACAGGGTCATTGCCGTTTACAGTCAGAACGTAGCCGCCGATTCCGTTTTTATCGTAGGCATTTCCGCTAAGCGTAACTTCTTTCTGGTTAAACCAGTAGTTTTCTCCCTCCTCCGCAAGAGCTGTAGAATTCTTTGATTTTGAGCCGGCACTTACAACTGTATCCGAATCTTTTAGGCTTGGGGAACTTTCCGTTCCCTCATTCTTTTGCCATGTCGGGGAAACTGTATCCACAATAAATTTAAGCTCAGTTTTTGTTGTTCTTCCGTATTTGTCTTCCGCAGTTACGGTAACGCTATTGATTCCCTCCGTTCCAGTAATTGCAGCGGTTTCCCACGTAGTCTTTTCAGAATCAGTGGTAGTTGTAACCGTAATCTCAGCATCAGAACTGCTGTTCTTTACAGTGAGATTTTTGATTCCGCTTGCATCGCTTGCAGTTCCAGAAATCACATATTCCTTAGGAACAAACATATTTGACTCATAAGAAACTTCAGAAATCTTTATTTCGCCAACAGAAGGAACGTCGTTGTCGTATGCAACTTTTATAGTATTGCCGCTTTCAGGGAATTCTGCAGAAAAAACGTTCACGTCTGTAACAGTAACGTCTGTAACAGTAAATTTTAAGGTATGAACTCCTACGCCAAACTTAGAAATATCCAGATTACAGTCAAAAGTAGTAGATTTTCCGTCAGAAGGAAGGTTTTCTGCAGCTTTGTCGTCCACACTATACGTTACTTTTTTTACACCGTCATCATCTTCAATATGAATATAAAGTGTGTCGCTTCCCATTCCAAAAAGGTTGTTTCCCACTTTAATTTCTGACTCTTCGGTGCAATCCACGTTTCCGTTCTTAAATTCCATCTTAGGCTTGTCAGTTTCCTGGCATACGTAAACGGCATAGTCATCAGTTCCTGTATTTCCACTTTTATCCGTTGATTTTACGCGCAGAATAATTCCGCTGTTGTCAAAACTTTCTGCAAGTTTTTTCGTGTCCACGTTGAATTTAAAATTATTTACGGTATTTGAAATTTCGTCCGGAATCGTAATTGCATCGCCTATCTTTGAGTTTTCATCTCCATTATAAGAAAGAGTCTGGATTGCATCTCCTATTGCTGTTTTTCCGTCTTCCGCCACTTTATAGATTTCCAGCACAGAAGAAGAAACCCTGTCATTGTCTTTTGCAGTTCCCTGAACAGTGATAATTCCATTCACCGCTCCTTTCGGGAATTTTGTGTTCTCCGGATTTGAATCCCCTGTCACAAGCGGCGTTACCTGTGTAATTTCCGCGACCGGTTCTTCCGTGTCGATTTTAAACGTCACCTCATCGGTAGCCGTGCGGCCAAAACTATCTGTGACAGAATATTTTATCGTATAAACACCTGTGCCAGAATTCAATGTAATTCCATTGCCAACGTCCGTTTCAGGCTTTATTACATCGCTCCAGGTGTTGTCCGCATTTATCGTGCGAGAGACAGTTCCTCTTTTTATGGTTCTGTCTGTTCCAAGCTCACCTGTAACGCTTCCGGTTACCGTAAATTCTTCTGCCGACTGGTAATCTTCTGAATATTTTATAGGATTCTTAAAAGTAATTGTCGGTGCGCCGTTGTTTATGCAGATTGCAAACGGATCTGTAACAGTTGTCTTTACATTTTCAGTTTTTTTGTCTGCTGCACTAATTCTTATCTTGTAAAAACCTTCCGCAAGCGCTGAGCCGGCAGAATCCTTTAATTCCACATTGACTGAACATGAAGTTCCGCTGCCATTAAACTCACCATTATAAAGAAGACTATAATTGTCCTCGTCCCATTTTGAATATTCAATCCTAACAGTTCCAATTCCGTCATCATCAACTACAGAACCCATAATCTTGTTGTTTGATGAAGTGTCAAACAGATTTTTTGCGGAAGAGATGCCTTCTTTTGTATTAATGTCAAGGCTTGCGTTAGAAAGATTTATCCTAGGATAATCTGTCAGCTGGCTGATTACAAGCGGATTTTTGTCATAATATTTGTAGACTTCCGTTGACTCGTGTCCAGCCTTGTCTGTCGCCTTGAAAACAAGGTTAAGCTCTTCTCCGTCTGTTCCCTTTGTCGTGTCAATTTCAATCTTAATTTTAGAAGTAGTAAGTGTTCCGGCTGCAATTTCAGTTCCATCACAAGTCGCGCTCCAGCTTCCGCTAGAAAAATTATCATCGTATACGTTTCCGGAAACCGTTATCTTTTCGTTTACATAGCCGCGGTCTTTTTTTGCCTTAAAAGTCTTTCCGTCCGCGCTTATTGTCGTGTCGGCATCAAAAGTCACAACATTGTTTACAGAATCAATCTGAATTACAGGGTCTTCCTTGTCAAGAACAACTGTAATCTCCTTAGAAGCAGGATTTGAAGTTTCATCGACAGCATAAATCGTAACCGTATACACATCGCTTTCTGTGTCATTAAAGCAAGTTCCAGGAATCGTAAGGCTCCATGAATTGTCAGATTTTCCTTCCGTTGAAGTCTTGTTTTCAAGATATTCCTGTGTATTAACAATCGGCCACAAAGTCACATAACTGTTTGCGGCGCCGGAACGGCTTTCCGCAGTTCCAGACACAACCAGATCCGCGATTTTTGTCTTGTCAGAAGAATTTTCCCTCAAATAAACTGTTGTATTAACGTTCGGCACGTTGTATTTTGTAATCTGGATGTTAGGTGGTGTTGTTCCCTTCTGGACCACGAACCTGTAAACTGTCGAACCGTTGTAGAATTCAAGTCCTGTCTGGTCGTTTCCTTTAAGTTCAATTCCATAATACTGGGCAACGTTCACATCATCTGTTGAAAGGGAAACTTTTCCCGTGTAATTTGAGCCGTTCTTTTTCCACGTTACATTTTTCAGCTCGTAATCCTCGTTTTTATCAGATTCAGTAGCAGCAATGCGGTTTCCTTTTTCATCAGTCTTGTAAATCACAAGTTTAAAAGTCTTGCTGTCAAGCGGAGCATCAGAAGGACCCGGTTTTGCAAGAATAGAAATGCTTCCGCTGCTAGAAATGCTTTTTCCTTCCCACGGAAGAGCCGCCGCCGAATTGAATGCGTCAAGGCTCGTGATTTCGTATGTCGGATTGTTTTTCGGTGTCAAAGAAAATATACCGACAGGCTTTATATAAGAAGATTCTGTTGTGGCAGCCCTTGAAGACACCGAGCTTGAATCAACATACTCATCATCAGAAAGATTCTTGAACTTTTCCAGAGTTTCCAGAATTGATTTTTCACTCTCAGAAAGAGTTTCGTTCCTAGTGTTCTTTTTTATTATCTCGTAAATTGCGTCCAAATCTGTTGAATTTTCATAAATTACAGGCGTAAAAATCTCATCGTTCAAATAATAGCAGTCAGAAACGTTTCCTCTTTCATTTTCAGAAGTCACGCTTCCCTCGCCCTTGTAAGTTCTTGCCGCATCCGAAACGGAAATCTTAAATTTGTAATATTTTGTATCAACAACCTCGCCCACTTCACCATAAAGTTTTTTGTAGAATTCATTTGACTGTGAAGTTCCATCTTCCTCGTATTCACCGATTGTAAGCCCCAGACTTGACGGAACAGAATTCATCGTGCGCTGGGCAATAAAATTGTCGTTCTGGTCAAAAACCGTAAAAACAAGACTCGTCGCGCTTTTTCCGATTGTAAGGTCGTTTGCAGTTCCCTGAATTTTTATGGAAGAACCAAAACCGCTTGCATCCTCAATTGAATTTTCATCATTTAAAACCGTGCTCGGATTTGTCAGAACCACAAAAGGAGCGGTGTTGTCAATAATAACCGGAATAGTGTTTTCCGCAGATTTTCTTCCGGCATTGTCAAATGACCGTGCGCAGATGATATAGTCAGAACCGTCCTCAAAAGGATAAACACCGTTTTCTTTAACGTTCAGCTCAATCTTCCACGTTTTTTTATAATCATCATCAAAAGGAGCAACTTTTCTGCTGCCGGAAATCTCCGTTCCACCCTTTTTCACGTAAATTTCAACCCGGTTTATGCCTGTTTCATCATCGCAAGTTCCGCTCACAACAAACGATTCACGTATAATAGAATTTTCCGCCGGATAAGTAATATTAACTACAGGATCGCCAGTATCAACCGCAGAACCCAGCCCGACCTCGCAGGATATAAATGAAATTATAAATAAAAAACCGAAAAATAAAGAAAGTTTGTTACGCATATCTACCCCCCCCAACCGTCCCGTGCAACAACAGGAATGAAACAATACTTATAGTTGGGAGAAATATTTATTCAAAAACAAAAAAGAACTTATTAAATTGTCGGCAAGAAAAGAGTTTTTCTTAAGGAAGATTTTTTAGCACCACTCTGTATAGAAAATAGTAACACTTAAATTGCATAAGTCAAGAATAAAAAATATAGAGAAAGCGAGTTGGGGTTAAAATAAAAAAAAGACCGGACTCCAAACAATGGTGATCCGACCTGTACAAGTGCCACAGGCAAAAAAAAAGCCCGGCGGCTGCCTACTTTCCCGCCGCAAGGGCAGTATCATCG
>CAVGBY010000090.1:0-8261 GCA_963627355.1 uncultured Prevotella sp.
CATTATATCAGTAATTTTAATTACACTATTATTTTCATTTTCCAAATCATCTATGTAAATAATATAGAAATCAAAATTTTCATTAAATTTTAAAAATGAGTTTTTAAGCGTTTCTGCTAATCCCTTATAACTTTTAGTACAAATTGTAAATGCACAATTCGTTTTCATAATTGATTCTCCAAAAATAGTGCGATTTGATATTGCAGTTTCTATAATTTATCTCTTCAAAAATTCAGCTAGCATTTCTTCATCCAGCTTTTCATAAACGACCGGCATATCTTCTTTTGTGAATTTATCGAACAAGGCTTCAACATCAATTTTTTCAAGTTTTTTACGAAGATTTTCATCCAGCCTGTACTTTATGAGTTTTGCAGGATTACCGCCGACTATTGAATAAGGCTCGACATCTTTTGTAACCACAGCACCCGCAGCAACAACAGCTCCCTGCCCGACTGTAACACCGGAGCAGATTATTGCATTCTGACCAATCCAGACATCATCTTTTATAACGATGTCTCCCTTGCTCCCAGCCTCACGTTCTTCTCCAAAAAGCCGAACCTTGAACGGATAAGTCGAGATTGTGTCAAGATTATGCTCACCGCCCAAAAGAAAAGTCGTTCCGCCGGCAATCGAGCAGTAATTTCCAATAATGAGCTTGGTGTCGGCAGGGGAAAAATCTATCACACTGATTGCTCCATAAGACTTTCTTCCAACCTGAACACGGTTCATGTCACACATATTCACAAGGCACACAAGATTATGCCTGTTCCGCAGACGAAACAGCCTGTGAAAAATTTTGAGTTTAAAAACAGATAAAAGCATTGTTTTTCCTAAGGAATGAGAAAAATTAGAGAATTGTTATTTGTTGTTTTATTTTATTCAGAAAGAACGCACAAAATATTTTCTGCGATTCTGTGCATTTCTATATCGCCCGGATGAACCCCAACTCCAGGCTGTCTGTATTTTTTATAGCTTGAAGCGAAATTTTCAGAATCAATTCCGCTTCCTAAATGGCTTAAATCACAGATTCTGCTATCTGTTGAAAAAGCAACATCGGTAATTATATTTATTTTTTCTTTTATAGGCCAAAAAGGAAATGTATACACCACTTTTTCGAGTAGACGAAATTGATTTGTATGATTTTTTTTTAGTTCAAGCGATTCTCAAATATTTTAATTATGCAGAACAAAACTTTTCGTTTACTTGAATGAAAAATATATTTTTAATTCAAAGGGAAATATAAGAATCTGCAGTCATCATCATAATCTGGAACTGCATATTCAAAAAACAGTTTATCATCTAGATTTTCAATCTCTTTAAAGCCAAGCCGGGTTTTATAATAAGCAATTAATTTCGGTGAATTTATTGCAAAAATAAACAAATCTTGTAATGCTAGAAATTTTTGAGCTTCTTTTATACTTGGAACAATATGATTCCAAAATATGAACTCACCCGTTCTTAATTCAGATAAAGATGAAAAAACAGTCCTATATCGTTCATCAACCGCAAAATGCGTCAATTCAATTGCAGGAATTAAAAACAAACTTTCTTTTTCATTATATGGTAATGTCGCAGCTTTTAAAGAATAAAATGCAACCAGATTTCCAGTTCCGTGTTCTCTAACTAAAAATGTTTTATTCAATAACTGCTTTTGATGTTTTTTTGCAAATTTTACCAAATACTTAATTAACTGAGTTTCATCATGCTGAATCCTAAAAGACTTTAACTCATAAGAGTTCAATTCTTCCGACAATTCTTCTACATAAAAGGGAGAGTTTATCATTTATTAAAAGGTTCAAGAGGTTTATAATTTTTCACGAATTCTGCGGAACGAGCTTCTATTGTTGTGGTATATATATTTTTTACAGGTTTAGCATTCAAAATCTGCTTAATGGCCTTTTTCCCTTCATTGCCCCTAAACACGATTGCTTTTACATTCATATTATGCATAAGCCACCTCCACAAATATAAATGTATAGTATTTTTAGTCAAAAGTCAATTTATAATTTGACACCTTAAAAATAAGTCCTAAATTTCTTCTTTGTACACTGGCAAGGAAGTTAACACATCAAGAACATTATCGGTGTTTTTAACACTGCACTTTTATGATAATCGTTCAAAATCAACAATTCTTTTTCGTCCCAAAATTCCGGCACAACAAATAACACCAATCACGCACCATCGAACAATAGTATTTATATACAAAACAGGCATTATTCCTACAATCAAAATCAATACACTGCTCAATAAAAAAATGAATTTATTGTCATAAATATTTTCATTGAAGTTGTGTTTTTTCAAAACAAGATTCATCGCAAAAAAATGGAACAGTGACATTGCCATATAACAAAAGAGTGTTGTATAAGCTGCTGCTATAAAGCCAAATAATTTTATAAACACAAAGTTTAATATAACATTTAAGGCTGCCGCAAAAGCAGTCGCAACAGTAACGTATTTGCGTTCCTCAAAATAAAACTCAACAGAGCCAAACATCGGGTACAGGAACATAAAAAAAACTGCTCCGATAACAGGAGGTATAACCCATATAGCAGAATAATAAGAATCTGGCAGCAATAATTTAAAAAAGTCAGGAATTAGGCACATTGCAAAAACTGACAGCACCACTAAAAAGACAAGCAAAATATCCATATTTTTCTTCATCTTCAAAACATTATTTTCTTTTATTGCTTTATAAATATAAGGTGTCGTTGAAGATTCAAGTCCTGATGTTACCAACGTCAAAAGCATTCCAAATGTATATGCTACGCTATAAATTCCAGCGTCACTGCTTCCGCATATTTTGTTTATCATAAGTCTGTCTGACTGGCTTAAAACTTGCATTGAAAGATAATGCGGTATCAAAACAACATTAAATCTAAAAGCGTATTTCCAAATAGTTTTATCAAAGAAAACTTTTCCGTTCCGCAAGTTTATAAAAAAGAAAGATATTCCTAAAATGCAATTTATGATAAGCTCAGCAAATATTCTAGCCTCAGCTTTTCTGTCTGTATTTATTACAAAAAAATAACCAAGCAATGGATTCAAAACGCTTGTGACTACCGTTATTGCCACAAGCATTTTATATTTATAAGCAAATCTTTGTTTTGCCGACCACAAAAAAAAAGGAATTGTCAAAAGAATATTTATAAAAACAGAAACTGCAAGAAAAGGTGACAAAGCCAACAATGACGACGAGACTGTTTCAAAAACAATAGAAAAAACTAAAAAGACTGCTGTTATTGTTATCGCCAAGCCTTGAAAAGCCGCAATATATTTATTTTGTTTATCAGGATTTTTCACCATGACAACATTGAACACACCGCCCCAAAGCGTCAATGTTGTAAATATTGTGAAAATAGAAATCCATGAATGATAAACTGACATTTCCCCATATTGCTCTGTCGTCATCAATCGAGAAAACAAAGGTAACGTAATGAATGAAATTCCGCGAAGCATTACATTGCTGACAACGAACCAAAAGGAAGCCTTTGCAGGTGCTGAGAAGTTTCTGTATTTTCCAACTAAATTTTTTAAAACTTGCATTCAACCTTAACAGCCATTTTTTCTAGGATAAGAATCAATCATCGAATTTGGCGTGCAGTTTAATACTTTTGCTCCCAAATACTCAGCAAGACTTTCAAGCAAATCATGGCTTTTAAACATAACGCTCATAATATAAAAAAATTCATGCACTCTAAAAGGCTTTTCTTCAGCTACACAACAATTCATAAACGGCTTTAGAACAGGCTTTTCTTTTTCATAAAAATGTGAGTCAAAACAACAAAGCCTATTCATGCCATCAACAGCAAAACTTCTAAACATATCATGGTCACAGCCATAAATTTCAATCTCTTTATAGCCTTCTATTAGAGCAAGATAAATGGCTGTATTTGCAATCGTTCCATCTTCTGGCATAAAGTAACCGCTTGCATAAAGCCTGTTTCGAAATTTCGGATTTAGATTTTCACACAACTTCCTATTAAGCCTTATAAAATGAATATGAGGATTTTTTATTTTCGAATATTCAATAATCTTCTTATATTCTTTTTCTGTATAAAAGCAGATATAAAGATATATATCCCAATCTACTTCGTTATCAAGAATATCGTACATTTTACGAATTTGTTCTTTTTTCGGTTTGTAATCTTGATAAAACATAGGATCTGACAAACAATAATGCATTGGCTTAATTTTCTTAAAATGCTCGTCAAGCGCAAACAGATTCACGACAAAGGTATTCTTGTCAAAAGTTCTATTGCCTTTGTCAAATTCCTCTAAATCTTTCTTCAAGGACGGTCCGTTAGCCAGCACGTAGGCCTTTCCTGAAAATTTATTCTTCAATGGAATTTTATAAAAGTGAAATGATGGAAGCTTTAATATATCTATTGTAATTTTTATTAATTCTTTTATTGGATTCATTGTTTTTTTATTTTTCTATTCTTTTTAAAATGGATTATTAACAGCCCATTCAATCATTTTTTTCATGCCATCTTCAAAAGCAAACGTTGGAAACCAGCCTAAATCTTTTTTAATCTTTACATTGTTTCCATAAATTCCAAACTGATCTCCAGGAGTTCCGTCAACATATTCGTATGTAACATCAAAATTTACATTGTCAACAATCAATTTTATTATGTCTTTAACAAGAGTCGGCTTGTTTGTGCTTACATTGTAAATTTCGAAATCATTACCAGCTTCTCTTTCAAGGCTTTTTCTTACAGCTTCAACAACATCTGAAATATAAACAAAATCTCTAAAACGCTCGCCACTGCCTTTTATTATTATATGTTTTGATTTTATAGCCTGAGCCAAGTAAATGCTTGCCATTCCTTGTTTCAGATTTTCCATATTTTGCCCTATTCCATAGACATTAAAAAAACGTAATGCAGTACATTTTAGTCCATATTCTTGAGAAAAAATTCTCATATAGTTTTCACTAGCTAACTTTCCAACTGCATAAAAAGATTTCGGAACAGCAAAAGAATTCTCATCAACTTGTTTTTCTTTGTGGTCACCGTAAACACTCATAGAAGATGCAAATATGAAATTTTTGCACCCTGTTTTTCTTGCATAATTTAGCAACATCAAAGTAGATTGTGCATTAGTCTGCAAATCATAGACAGGCTTCTCAAAAGAAATTTCTCCAGACGATTGTCCTGCAATATGTATTATTGCATCAAAATTCCGTCCATTAAGATTATTTAGAACAGCTTCGTCAAAATCATTTCCTTCTATAACTTCAACTTTTTCAGGAACATTTCTCTTAAATCCAGTAGAAAAATTATCAATTGTAACAACGTTATTATTCTCTTCAACAAGCTTTTTTGCTATAGCAGAGCCTATAAAACCAGCCGCCCCTGTAACTAAATAATTTCCCATAATTCTTCTCCCTAATAATTTATATTATTCAATTGCAACCATTTTTCAGTTTTTAGAATATCTTCTTCTGTATGAACATCAAAACTTTCTTTAACAATAATAGGCTTTATGTTATTTCCCATAAAACTCCACGGCTGCTGCCCTTCTTTTTTTGAATACAAGGAGTTTTTTAAATTTAATGTCCAAAAATTATGGCAAAGGACAAAATTCATCGGTAAATCCTGACGATTCGTAGAAATAGATTTTCCGCGAAAATCAAACCATGTATCAAGACACCCATCTTCCCTCAGTCTTTTTGAACGATAAGGATGATTATCCATTTCAAGCATTACAGGAACAGATGCAGATAGATTCGGATTATTTATTAGATTTTCTATTGATTCACAAATCCACTCAGTTTTTACAATTCCAGAATTTGCAAGGAGAACAACTAGAATATCAGGCTCAACACCGTCTTTTTTCATCTCAGACAAGGCATGAATAATAACATCCTTATGCTGCGCAGTAGGCAGCCCAAGTTCATCAGGTCTAACAATTTTCTTGTATCCACAATCCGCTGCAGCGGCTAAGATTTTATCATCATCGCTTGACACATAAAAATCTGTTATAAGAGAACATTTTTTAGCAGCCATTGCCGGATAATAAAGAAGAGGCTTTCCTAATACAGGAAGAATATTTTTATCTTTTAAAGTATTATTGCCACGGCCAGTTAAAAGCGCTGATATTTTCATGCAACAGCCTCCATTCCGGAAAGCTGTTCACTCCGAAGAAATACTACTCTACAGTTGTACCCCCCCCAACAAATTTATTAGTTCGATAAGTTTCTGCTAATTTTTTCTTTATGTAGTTTGTTAGTTGAGTACTGGAAATTCCATCTGTATGCGGCAAATAAACAATTTTTACTCCTAAAGGTGAAAACTGCTTTTCAAATTCATTCCACTGCGGAGTTCCCTTCCAATCTGAACCTACGAACATTTTTTTAAAATGATATTTTCGCCATGCCGCAAGTTTATCTTTATTTTCCTGTGGAACAACTTTGTCAACATATTTTATAGATTTCACAATTTCTGCTCTTTCAGCGTATGGAATAACAGGAGTCTTGTTTTTTTCTTTCTGAACCAGTTCATCAGTGCTAACACCAACAATCAGCTCATCACACATGGATTTTGCTTTTTTGAGAATATTTAAATGTCCAATATGAAACATATCATAGACACCTGTTGTATAGCCTATTATTTTATCCTCCACTTCTGCTCCTCCTTAAATTTTTTACAACTTTTATCTTTCATCAGTCATTTTGTTATAATGATTTACAGCTTCTAAATATTTTGCTTGGTATTTCTTGTCAGAAATCTTTTTAATAAAATCGACAATATCATCAGCACTTTTGCAATTCGGAAATCCTAACTCTGTAAGTCCGCAAGCAAAATCTCTTCTTTTCGTCAAATTCACAGAAGCAAATGGAATATTCTTAAACGCACCATCAATCATAGAAACTGAATGTTCACCAAATACAATGTCTGCTTTTTTCAAATCTTCTTCCAAAGAGGTTCTAGGAAAAGATAGAACTTTCATGTTAGGAATATTTGAAGAAAGATGAATATTAGAAAGCTTTGTCCATTCAAAATATTCAGCGACACGATTTATCGAATTTACTCCGACATGCTCAGGAAAAATCCAAGTAGGGTGCGCCCTGTAAATTATCTCAACACCAGGCAATCTTCTAGCAACTTCAACAAATGCCATCACCATTAAATCATCATCAGACCTGTTTTTCTGTGCAGTCCAATCACCAGTTCCAGAAGTAGCAACCAAAATTGTTTTCACTTTTTCAGGAAATTTTGGTTCTGGCATATATAACTTCTTGCCGAATGGCATTATTGACACAGGAATTTTATGATACTGAAACTGACGGCTTCCCATGACATCCCACGAATAATACTGAGCATTTTTGGGAGTATATTTTAAATCGCAAGCAGAATAATTTGGAGGCAAATAACCGTCTTGTATATAACGCACATCATATTCAGAAGAATCAGGAACAGTACATTTTGTTCTTTCATGAATTGACGTTATATATTCACATTCCGATTTCGGATAGAATAGTTTTTTATCAAGTCTTTCTTTTTCTTTCTCGTCTTTTTGCAGATTAAGCCCGATTCTGTACCCTATACGCTGAAGCCTGCCAATAAAAATATATTTTTTTCCATTCCATTCTGCACTATAAACATCGTCTCCATACGGAGAAAAATTTGTTCTTTTTATTTTTTGATAAAAAGAAACTAAAAAAGGAATTTTCTTCACAATATTCTTTACGCGTTTTTTAAAGGATTTTCTTTCTCCCCAATTATAATAATATTCGCAATTTATCTTCTTAAAGCCCTTTTTTAGCCAAACCGACTCTTCAATTCCTAAATCATTGGAAATTATGAATTTTTCTGCATTCTTATATTTTTGACAAACTTTCTCCGCAATTCTCTGATTTTTTATTAACCGTACTTGATTATAATAATCAAATGTTTTGTGAACGTTTTCGTTGTCAGCACCTTTATCTATTGCCTCTTGTTCAGAATCATCTAGGAACATTGAAAATGTTATATATTCAAATAAACCAAAATTATTCTTTAAAAAATCTATTTCATTTTCAAACAAATGATGTGTCGTAAAGAAAATTATCTTATCATCTTTTCTTATATATTTTTTTATTTTTATTAGAGATGGTAATTTCACATTTTGGGAAAACAAAAACAATTTATCCATAAATTAAAGTGCCTTATGCAATCAATACAATTTCTAAAAACTTATCAGAAAATCTTCTATTTCCACTCATTCAACACATCAATCACATACTTCACCTGCTCATCTGTCAAAGTCGGACTCAT
>CAVGBY010000091.1:0-6200 GCA_963627355.1 uncultured Prevotella sp.
CGATGGTTTTGTTCAAATACGATATTGAAAATGGATGGAAAGCCAATTTTGCGGAGGATTTTCCTTCTGATGCGGAAAAAAAACTCTTTACCACTTATTATTATGGCGAGCCGTTTGTTGAGGAAGAGTCGCTTTCTGTTCCTGTCCGCTTAAAAAATTCAAAAGGTTTTGTGGATATTCAAATTTTTGTCGATAAAACGGAAAATTTCAAGATAAGCCAGATTCTTATAAAAAAATGGGGAAAGTAAATGGAAAAAAAGCCGCTCACTGGAATAGAAAGGGAACTTGTTCTTAGATATTTGCTTGACGGAAACGTTCCTGTGACAATTACGCCGTTTTCTGACAAAGAGAACGATTCTGACAATATAAAAAATTTTGATTCTGCTGTTGTGCCTGTGGCTTTTAAGCCGGAAGATATTTCAGTATTAAAGGAAGGAATTATTCTTTTAAAGGATGCTCCGGAATCAATCTCAAAATGTGTGGATAATCCTGTAAAAGTCGAATTTTATTTTAACCGGGTCGGACTTTATTTTGTTACAATGCTGAAATCAGTGAGTTCCGGTCTGGCTCTTGTGATTCCGGCTGAAATAAACCGGATTCCGGATGTTTATGTTAATAAAAAGTATGACTTTACCGCGCAGCTTATTGTTTCAGTAAGCAACGAGGGAAGCACAAGATTTTTGTGCGTTCCGGCGGAAGGATTTGAGCTTTTTACTCGTCCTATCTGGAGTTCAATTGAACTTGAGTATCAGAGGCAGGCAAAAAAACTTCTGGAAGAATACGTTAAAGAAGCTAAAATAAAGCAGAAAACAGGAAATGGTCTTAGGCTTATAAATATCTGCCGCTATATGGTAACTCCGAAAATTGAAAAGATTGAGGCGGTGCAGGGGCGTGTAAAGCCTTTTGACATTCTGTTTGTAAACCATGAGCGGATTGTGCTTGGATTTGAAAAGAACGCCGCATTTGAGCTTTCAGAGAACGCTGAATATCCTGTTGAAATTCATTTTGCCCTAAAAGATACTCCGTCCGTTGTCCGAAAAATTTTTGTCACCTGCAAAGTGGACAATCTTTTTAAAAATGATGACGGAACAAGACTTGCCGCAGATTGCGTTTATACAATGCTTCAGGAAGAAGACTGCCGCTTTCTTTATGAAAAAGCGACAAGTTCTTTGTTTATTTAGCATTCCTTATTATCTGCTAACCTTTTGTTTCTTCCTTGAATTTTTCCTCGTCCTCTAGTGTCTGAAGTTCCTTTAATGTGTCCTCAGTCTTGTTTCCTAAAAGAATTGCAAGCGGATGTAAAATCTTAAAGTTCTCGCAGATGATTTTTAGGACTACCATTACTGGAACTGCCAGAATCATTCCGACAAAGCCCCACATCCAGCCCCAGAACGTTAAGCTTACCAGGATAATGAATGGACTTAAATCCAGATTTTTTCCTTCGATTCTTGGTTCAAGAATGTTTCCGATGATAAAATTAATCGCGGTCATTCCGGTCAAAACTATGACGAACTGAACCGGATTCGGCCAATACTGGACTAAGGCAAACAGCGCGGTGATTCCTACAGAGGCGATTGAACCGAAGGTCGGGATAAAATTCAGGACAAAAGACAGAAAAGCCCATAAAATCGCAAAATCCAGATTTACAACCATAAGAACCAGAAAAACCAGAACCGCAGTTGCAAATGAGACGAAAAATTTGATTGAAAGGTAATTTACAACCTCTTTTATTGTTTTTGAAACGATTCTGTGGACGCCTTCCTGTTTTTTTCCAGTGAACATTGCCTCAATCTTTTCATTCGCGTTTCTTAGTTCGATTAAAAGAAACACCATAAGAAGAAGAACTGTCAGGTAATTTTTTAAGAATGAAATGACTCCGGAAGATGTCGTGAGCGCAATCGACTGTATAAATTCCCTGATTCTAATCTGGCTCCATATATTCTGGAAGAAATTTTTGTCCTGATTTACTTCAATGTGGAATATCTCCGCAAAAAAATTATAGAGCGTAAAGAATTTATCCTCATACTTCGGGTAATTTTGCATTACAGTTGTTCCGCTTGCAAATAAAATAGAAAAAAGCAGAAGAAAAATTATTACAAACGCAATTACACTGATTAGAACTGCCAGAATCCACGGAATTTTTAATGAAGAATTGAGACGCTTTACGATAGGATAAAAAACGAATGCCAGTAGAACCGCAATAAAAACCTGAAGAACAACATCCTGCGTGATTTTTAAAAGGAAGCCACCTAAGATTATTGCCGCTATCAGCATTATTGTAAAAATGTATCTTGTATAATTCTTTTGAATCATAAATTCTCCATTAAAAATTAAATTAGTCTGTTTTATTTTTTCGGACTTATCTTGTCAAATCCGCAGAACGGCACGAGTACAGGCGGAATTGTTACCGAACCGTCCTCATTCTGGTAATTTTCAAGGATTGCAAGCATTGCGCGGCCTACAGCGATTGCAGTACCGTTCAATGTGTGCACATATTTGTTTTTTCCGTCGTCATCCTTGTATTTTATGTTCAGCCTTCTTGCCTGATAATCCGTGCAGTTTGAGGTTGAGGTAACTTCTCCGTATTCACCGCCGTTTCTTCCAGGCATCCATGCCTCAAGATCCCATTTGCGGTAAGCCGGAGCACCAAGGTCGCCGGAGCAGGTGTCTACAACGTGGAAAGGAAGTCCAAGTCCTGTAAAAATTTCTTCCTCAATTTCGCGGAGCTTGTGGTGAAGCTCGTCAGACTGTTCCGGGGTAGAGTATACGAACATCTCAACTTTATCAAACTGATGGACCCGGTACAGACCTTTAGAGAATTGTCCTGCGGCACCTGCCTCGCGTCTAAAGCAGTGGGAAAGTCCACCGTACATAAGCGGAAGCTTTGACTTTTCAAGAATTTCTCCTGAATGGTAACCGCCAAGAGTAATTTCAGCAGTCGCAACAAGGCAAGTTCCCTCTTCTTCAATAGAATAAACGTTAGATTCGTTTCCGCGCGGATTAAAACCGATTCCCTTAAGAATTTCCTCGCGTGCAACATCCGGGGTGATAAAAAGCTCAAATCCGTGTTTGCGCAGAATGTTCAGGGCATACTGAATCAATGCCTGCTCAAGGAAAACTGCCTCGTTCTTAAGATAATAGAATTTCGGGCCGGAAACTTTTGTTCCCCTGTCAAAATCAAGCAGGTCGAGCTCTTCCGCAATCTGAACGTGGTCTTTCGGCTCAAAATCAAATTTTCGCGGTGTTCCGACTTTTTTTACCTCAAGGTTTTCTGTGTCAAGCTTACCAATCGGAGCGTCCGGGTGAATCATATTCGGAATCTGGCGTGCGGCTGTGTCCAGATCAATTTCAATCTGGGAAAGTTCTTTTTCTACTTCTGCGATGTCTTCTTTAATCTTTTTGCCGGCTTGAATCAGTTCCTGCCTTTTAGCGTCGTCAAGTTTCTGCTTCATTGCCTTTGCGTTTTCATTTCTCTGCTGCTGCAGATCCTGCTGCTTTGTAACAAGCGAAGTGCGTTTGTCGTAAAGTTCAACAACTTTGTCCGCATCCGCTGTCATATTCCTGTTTCTGATGTTCTCTTTTACAGCTTCAAGATTGTCTTTTATGAATTTATAGTCTAACATTTTTTCCTCTTTTCTGGTCTGAATTTTATTGGATTAAATAAGTTGCTTTTACTTCTGATGTCACACTGATTTTTCCGTCAGATGTTGATGTTGTTGATGTTTTTTCTTCAACAATATCAAGCACATTGCTGATTTTACTTCCGCTCGCGCCTGCAAGTAAAGATGCCGCGTCCTGTGTCTGCTGAACTGCGGCGGATCTTGCTCTTCTCATTGTTGCCGCGCTGTCATTAAGTCCGTATGAAACTGACTTTAGGCGGATAGAAGCGCCCACTTTGCAGTCGATTACAGCCGGAACAAGAGAGATATTTCTTACAGTCACACGTACGTTTCTTCTTGCTTCATACTGGTTTGAAGGATTTGAGATTGTGCAGTCTGAAAGAACAATGTCATTTTCGCTTACACCGACATTTTTTACAGCATCGGTAAGTCTTTTTGAAAGAGTATCGTTGTCAGCGACAATCTGTTTTGCGCTCCATCCTGCGGATACAACTGTAAAATCAATTTCTGCAGTGTCAGGATTTGAAGTTATTGTTCCAGTTCCGCTTACAGTGATTGTCTTTTTCTGTTCATTTTCCCGGTTTATGTAGCACGAGGAAAAAATGAGCGACAATGCGAATGCTGAACAAATTAATTTTATTCCTTTTTTCATGGAATCCTCCAGTTATGGTAAGTTTTACCTTATTTTCAAAGTTGCCCCTAAAAATTCCAATTTTTAGAGATGCCCTTATCTTATATTTATATAAAACCGCTTTAAGAATATGCTGCGTTTGTTTGCCTTGTCCCACAAAGAGCTTGCAGGATAACTGTTTACAACCAAATCGTAGGACTCAATCGCGCTTTTTATATTCTGAACAGGTGATTTTTCCTCAAGAATCTGTCCTTGAAGAAAAAGTCCTTCATCCAGACGCTCTGTTGCCTTGTCAAAAAATTTTGAGATTACAGAGAACGCCATCTGGTAGTTTTTTTCATCGTAGTATTTTTTCGCAAGTTCAAGAAGAGAATCCTGACTTAAATTTTCCATAGATGATGAATTTTCAGGAACTGCCGCAGAATTTTCTGAAACCGCAGTTTCTTCCGCCTGCGAAACTGTATTCTGGTTTCTGTTGTTCAGCACGGAACCTGTGGTTTTTACACTTGGCGAAGAATTTCCCGGCGCTGATTCTGTAGTCTGGATGATTGTGTCAATTTCAGAGTTTTTAGAATATCCTTGAACATTTTTTTCAGTTTCCGCTGATTTTTTCTGTTCAGTTTTTAGCTCTGAATCTTCTGATTTTTCTGTTTGGGTTATACTTTGCCCGATGTTGCTTTTCTTTTCCTGTTTTTTTGCCGTTTCGGCTGTAATCGAAACTTTTGGCGGCACAACTTCCGCGTAGTCAGGAGCGGTTATGTGTTCTGCGGAGCCGCTTGTTTCATTCTGAACGATAACTTCCAGAAAATCATCAATGTATTTTCCTGTAAGCGTGTCATTTTTAAAGAAGTGAAGAAGATAAGTTCCCGGATTTCGCGAACGCAGCGTGAATGAAGTGTCTTTTCCGCCAAGTTTTCTTCCTCCAAAGATAAAATTCCTGTTTCTGGAGTCAATGTTTCCGTTTTCGTCAATATTTCCCTGATAGATCCATCCTTTTCCAGGATAAACAATGTCGATGTTCTGGTTTTTCTTGATTGTGACAGAACGGGATGGCTTTTTGATTTCTTCCTGCTGCTCCGTTTCGCCGGTTTCCTGTGAATTTTCAGTTTCTTTCATTATATCTGCATCTATACCACTGGTTTCTGAATACTCGTCTTTGTTAGTCTGATTTTCAGGAGAATTATTTTCTGCCTGGATATTCTGCTGGTCTTTGCTCAGCTCATCTTCCTGGGAATTTTCATTTTCTTTTTCATTTTGATTTTGAGTAGTCTGATTCTCGTTTTTTTCAACGGAAGGCTCGTCTTTTACCTGCGGCTCCAATATAAAAGAAGGCTCTTTTGTGCTTTCATCTTTTTCTGTTTCCGATGAAAGGTCTGGAAGTTCCGGCAGCTCCGGATTCTGTTCCTGTGTCAAAGGTTCTGTTAAATCAGACAGATCCTGCTCCTGATTTTCGTCTGAAACAGCGTCCTCCGGATTTTCTGTTTCCTGCGGAATTCCGCTGTTTTCGTTTTGAGAGGAATTTTCAGATCCGGAAATTTCTTCGCTGGAAATATCCGTTTCCGGAAATTTTTCCTCTGTTTTTGGTGTTGAGGCGCACGAAAATAATATCAAAGATAAGGCAAAAATTTGTAAAAATGCAATTTTCTTAAAAATTTTCACGGAGCAGCTCCAATAATATCGTTAATAATCCTGTCGTTTGAATCACCTAGTTTTTCAACTTCGCTTTCATCAGGCAAAGTGAACCATTTTTCAATTTCTTTTTGCGGCCATTTCTTTTCAGTTTTTCTGGTCGTAATATATCCGTCTGGAACTGAAGGAGCAGAAGGAACAAGAAGCGGCTGGTCCAGCACAAGTTTTTGTTCTTCTGTGTCTTTTTGATTTTTTGCGGTCTTTTGGCTGCCTGCGCATAACGCGATTATTGCACCTAAAACCATAAGAATCAAAATTGC
>CAVGBY010000091.1:6210-8260 GCA_963627355.1 uncultured Prevotella sp.
AATCTGCATTTTTTCTGAAATCTGCTGAAAATCAATCATTAACTTTTTACTCCTTCCTCATTTTCTGTGTTTCCTGCTTCTTCTGCGGCAAGTTTTGCCTCCCGCGCTTTTTTACGTTCCTCGGCGGCTTTTTCTTCCCGCTCCTTGTGGACGCGTATGATTTCCGGGTCAGTTATTGTTCCGTCCGGGTTGTGGATTCGTTTTGGCGGACGCGGTGGAACGTAAGCGTCTGACTCCGGCTGCACATCCTCCTCTTCAAAGCCGTCGTCATCAGAATCAATTGCCGCCCCAATTTTAATATCCTCATCAAGACGAAGCGCGATGATTTTGCTTACACCGGATTCTTCCATTGTGATTCCAAGCATTGTGCTTGCCCCCATTACAGTTTTCTTGTTGTGGGTAATTACAATATATTGAGAAACATTTGCGAACGATTCAAGTGTTGTTACAAAACTGGAAACGTTCTTGTCGTCAAGCGCGGCATCAATCTCGTCTAAAAGGCAGAACGGGCTAGGGCGGACCTGATAAGTCGCAAAAAGAAGCGCGACCGCCGTCATCGTTTTTTCTCCGCCGGAAAGAAGCCCGATACTTTCAAGTTTTTTTCCTGGCGGCTGGGCAAGAATTTCAATTCCGGAAGTCAGAATATTCTGCGGGTCTTCGAGCCGCAGTTCCGCGCGTCCGCCGTTAAAAAGACGACGGAACATATTGTGGAAATTCTTCTTGATTTTATTGTACGTTTCAAGGAACATTTCCGAAGATTTTGATTTTATCTCTTCACTTACGCGGATAAGATTATCAAGGGATTTCTGCGTGTCATCATAGTTTATCTTCTGTTTTTCGTAGCGGTCCTTTACTTCTGCAAATTCTTCTACCGCCATAAGATTTACCTGCCCGCAAGTCTTAAGCTCCTCGCGAGCGGAAACAAGATGCTCCCTGAGTTCTGCGGAAGATTTTGTGATTTTGAACATTTTTTCTTCAAATTCCATCAGGTCGCGCGAATGTTGGTCCTGAAAATTCTGCTTAAGATTTCTGATTTCCGTGTCAGATGAATTTAAGGAAAGTGTAAGCCGCTCGTACTGTGCCTGGCAGCGGTTCTGCTCTTCCTGCTTTTTTATAAGGCTGTCTTTTTTGCCTGTGACGTTTGAGTTGTTCTCGGCGATTTTTGAGTCAAGTTCCTTCAGCTGCTCGGCAAGTTTTGTTCCCTTATGCTCGAGTTCCGCAAGATCTTGCTGGATTTCTTCAATCTGCTCGTTCAAGTCCTCTGATTTTTTTGTCTCGGATTCAAGCTCCTCGTTTGCCTGGCGCAAAGAATTCTGCTCGGAAACAAGATTTCTTCTTAAAAGGCTTGCCTGCTGCATTGCCGCCTGAATCTGTGTCTCCATCTGGGCTTTGTTCACGCGGAGTTTATTGCAGGTTTCCTTGTATTCATCAATTTTTTGCGCAAGCTCTGAATTTGCGTTTCTTAAGTCTTCTATTTGGACGTTGAGTTCTTCTGCCTGCTCAATATTTTCCTGATTTTTTTTGTCCAGTTCGCGTTTTTTTGTCATTATTCCTTCCGGAGAAAGGAATTCCGTGATAAACGCCGGCGAGGCGTTCTCGTATTCTGAAACAGCCTCTTTTAATTCAGCGATAAGTTCCCCGGTTTTTTCAAAATCCTTTGCCGCCTCGTTTACTGTGCTCAAGGAATCTTCCGCAGAATGGGATGCCTTTGCAAAATCTGAATAAACGTTTTTTCTTCCCTCTGCAAAAATCTTGAATTTTTCAAGGATGTTCTGCACTTTTTCTTTTGCGTCGGCAAGATTTTTTTCTGAAAAACCGGCGGCTTTCAGTTTTGCGTCAAGCATTCCGACAATGTCTTCGGTGATTGAAGTAAGTTCTTTCTGAATTTCCTTCCGTTTTTCTTCCAGTTCCGCAATTTTTCTACGGTTTTCGTCAGTTTTCTGGTTGTTTGCTGTAATCTGCGTTCCGGCGGTCGCGATATTTTCCTCAAAGTCAGAGATGTTTTTCTCGACTTCGGCGATTTTCTTTTCTTTCTGGTGAAGTTCGGCTT
>CAVGBY010000092.1:0-8160 GCA_963627355.1 uncultured Prevotella sp.
CCCACGACAACCAGATCCACAATCTGGCGCTCTACCGCTGAACTACAGGCACCATTTAAGACGTGAGATAAATATATAATATCGATAATTTTTAGTCAATAACAAAGCCTGCTATTTTGAAAAAAAAGTCATTTTTTTTTCATTTTTTTAAAATCTTCGAAATAGTATCCACAACGTCATTGTTCACGGTTGAAGCCGCGGTGTTTTCATTCTTAATCGCATTAAAAACTTCCTGCCTAAAAACTTTTACCATCTTTGGGGCTTCAACGCCGATTTTCACCTGGTCACCTTTTATATCAATTATCGTAATTGTGATATCCTCACCGATTTTTATCTGCTGGTCTGTTTTTCGGGAAAGAATAAGCATATCATTCCCCCTTCTTTTTTAAGGCTTTTACAATATCAAATTTTGTTGTCCAGCGGTTGTCATTTAAAATCACCTGAAGGCACTGGCGGTTCTTCTTGTTAATTACAACCGGCCCCAAAAAATTTGCTGTTATGGCAGAACCGTCTTTCGGAATTGTAACCAAAGTCATTATGATTATATCTTCCGCTGACTCCACGCCGATAGCTTTTAACGTTGAATCATCAATATCGGCCTCGTAATCACCGCAGATAAGAAAAGGATCTATCATCAAAAACGCAAGATTGCTTTCTTCGGTTGACTGAAGCCAGATAAACGGTTCATATTCTGAATCGATAAGCGCGAATTTTGTGTATTTTTCAAACCCTAAAAGTCCATTTGGAAAAGTTACAAGCTGTTTTTCCTCAACGTTAACAATTCCCATTGCTTTTGTCTTTACTTCCATATTTCCTCATTCTTTTACTAGAATTATCTCATATAGTTCAAAAGTGTGCTGCTGTACATTTTTCCTGCATTGCTGAGTGTTGCCTGATAAGTGTAGTCAAGCATTTTTAAATCTGTAATTGCCTTCGTGTAGTCAAGATCACCTTCGCGGCTGACCTGCTGGGTTACATTCAACGCTGTATTTGAATTTCTAAGGGCATTGTTCTGGGCTCGTTCATAGGCAGAACCAGATTTTGCGACTCTTGTGACAAGAGAATCTATTCCTTTATCAAGCGAGCCAAGAATTTTTCCGCCCACGCTTTCTGTGTCACCTTTTAAAAGCGCATTGCGGAATGCAATCACAACATCAAACATTGAACCGCCGGAAACTTTCACACTGTTTCCAAGATTATAAGGCGGTTTCTGGCTGGAATCCTTTACAATTCCAAGCTCATTCAGGACACTGCCGTTAACATCCTGGAGCCAAAGCTGACGCGCATCTGTAGACTCAAAATTAAGACCATTTGTAACCGGGTCGATATTTGCACGTACAGCCGCTCCAGAGTCATTTATTTTCGCGGCCAATGCGTAAACGTTGTCGCCTGCGTTGATATTTATTTTTACACCGTCAATGCTTATTGTACTGTCAGAAGAAGCCTGCCATGCGCTTGCATCGCGTCCGCCAAAAATCTGCTGCTGCTCAGCCCAAAAGGCGCGGTTTCCGGCATTTTCAATATCAAGATATTTATTTTCGTCAACCTCGACTTTATTTGTGTCAATATTTCCGTTGTAGCGGACATTTTCAATAAGAGGAACTCCACTGCCCTGAACGTTTCCCATCTCAACTTCAAACGGAGTAGCCTTTGTGTTTGTTCCGCCGAACAGCGCGTTTCCGTCGCTGGAAATTGCATTCGCATTCTGGATAAGCTCCTTCAAAAGCTCATCAACTTCCACAGCCATATTCGACATATCTTCTTTTGTATAAATTCCGTTTGCTCCTGTCACAGCCAATTCCCGGACCCGCTGCATAATCTCAAGCGAATTAGTCATGTACCCTTCACGCAAGGCAAACTCGTCTGTAAGGGTTTTTGCGTTTTTTTCAAAATTGTTCACTCTAGTCAGATAAGACTGATAACGGACAAGATGACCTGCCGCAATCGGATCGTCGCGCAGCTGCTGAATACGCCTCTGGCTTCCAATCTGATTGTTCGCAGAATTCAATCTGCTTTCCTGCAGCCTAAGCGCAGACTGAGTGTCAATATTATTCATTGCAGAACTGATTCTATGCATATTCTACCTCGCTATTTTTTTTAGACGCCAAGCCTGTTTATTACAGTATCAATCAGGCTATCCCAAATTGTTACAAATTTCGCCGCGGCATTATAGCCATGCTGAAATTTTATGATGTCAGAAAGCTCCTCATCAATGTTCACGCCACTTATACTGTCTCGCATTGCACGCAGGTCATCCATAATAGCCATGTGGCTTTTAAGGTTGTTTTCAGCCTGCTCGCCCTTTAATCCTACATTTGTAACAGAATCCGCGAAATAATCATCTAAAGTCCGCTCATGGCCAATCATAACTTTTGTGTTTCTGATTGAGGCAATTTCAACAGCCGCACGGCCATCCCCGGCATTAACATTTCCAGAATCATCGCGGAAAGCAGCCGCAACACTTTTTACATCATTCTTGATAACATTATTCACTTCAATATATCCGGCCGGATTCAACACAGGACTGACCGCAAACTGAGCGCCCGCCAGAGAATCCACCGCATCAGAACGCGCAAAATCATACGCGCCGTCCGCTCCGCTCGCAGAAAGAATTCCCGAATATCCGGTAAGGAAAAACCCCGAATCCTCAACATGACGGATTACAAAATCAGGATTTTCAATGTTCTGCGCAGTCGTTCCCTTTAAGACAAGATTATTGTTCCTGTCAAGATACGCCTTTACTTCACCGTTTGAGTCATTTATGCGGTTTATAACAGTTTCAACAGTGTCCGTAGGATGATAAGGAACCTGGACATTTCCGGAAGGACCGCTCAAAGTCATTACGCCTTCAAAACCAATCTGTTCCTGCGGATTAAGCGTTGTTGTTCCAGTAAAGCGGAAAATATAGCTGTGGTCAAAATTTCCGTCGCCGTCGCGGTCAAAATTTCCGTTCACATTTTCAACAAACGAATGTTGCGTAAAAAAATCAAGGCCGGTCACATTGTTCGCGCCGTAGGCGTTGCGGTGCACATCATTCACAAGATCAGAAAAATTCATTGTCATTGTGTTCAAGGACTGAATCTCATTCCGGATATCAACATCGCGGAGCTCAATCAGCGCCCCCAAAGTTCCCCCGGAAACAGACGCATCCTCCCGCGTGTCAGCCCAGACCAGCTTTTCATATCCGTTGTTGTCCGTAAGCGAAACCAGATCAAAATTCCGCGCAACTCCGCCCTGAACAAGAACCCTGCCGTCAAGGTGAACCATAAATTCATCAGAATCACGCTGGTCAGTCGTAATATTCGCAAGTTTGGAAAGCTTATCAACAAGCAAATCACGCCTGTCAAGCAAATCGTTCGGATTATCGCCCATTCCCCGAGAACGCACAATCTCCGCATTTACAGCCGCAATCTGGTTCGCATAGGAATTCACCTGCTTTACAGTGGAATCAATGTCGGAATTAATCAGCGAGCCAACCCCCATAAGGTTTTCCCATTTAGACTTTATCGCATCCGTCAAAGACTCTCCGCGGGTAACAACAGCCTGCCGCGCCGCCTGACTTTCCGGGTTCACAGAAAGTTCCTGCCAGCTTTCCCAGAATTTATCCATATTTGAGCGGACGCTCACCTCATCAGGCTCGTTGTAAATCTGCTCAATCATCGTGTAGTATTTGCTTCGGGTATCCCAGTAAGACTCCTGGTTCTGCTGAGCCGTAATCCGCTGGTCAAGCATCTCATCCCGCACGCGGTTAATGCTCTGCACATCAATTCCCTGCCCAATCATACCGGCACGCTCCGCGCGCTCAAGATCCGGTCTGTAAAGAGGATCAAATTCCTTCATCTGAACACGCTGCCTGGAATAACCTTCAGTGTTCGCGTTAGAAATATTATGTCCGGCAGTGCTGATTGCATCCGTATGCGCCATTATGCTGCGCTTGCCTAATTCAATTCCAGAAAATGTCGATCCCATAATTCGCCTCTATTTTTTCCATTCAACTTTAACTAAAAATCCAAATCCGCCAAAAAACAGCAGAACTAGAACAACGTGTTCACAACAACACTGTCAGGCTGCTTCTGCACAAACCCGCCGCATTTTCCATAAACCCTAGACCTGCTCTGCGGAAGCGCCGTTTCAATAATCTTCTGCACAAAATTCCGCGTGATGTTTATAAAATCGCCCAAAGCCTTGTTTTCCGTACGGCAACGAACAAGTTTTCCACGGACTCTTGCCAGAATCTCGCCAGTTTCCTTGTCAAAATCAACAGAACCGGCAGTTTCCCCGTCAAATTCAGCCTTCAAAAAGTTTTCACGCTCCTCATCCAGACGGTTGAACCTATCCATCTCCAGATTTATATCCGAAACAACTTTCATCAGATTCGTCCATTCCTTCGCATTAACCGCAGCCCTAAGTTCCGCCTGCGACTCAATAACCTCAGAAAGAACAGCATCCTCCTTCAGCAAAATATCCCTATAAATCTTTGAATCAGCCATAAGTTCCTCCATGAAAAACTTTTTTTTCTCATTTCATTATCGGAATTCCACACAACGACTTTATAAAAATCACAAATTCCGCCCCTTTTTTCTCTGTTTTTTCTTACTTTTGGGGTTTCCCTCAATTCGCATTTGGCGTTGCCAAACACTCATTTCAGGTCGCTACGTTCCGGGTTCCGTTCACACTCATTGCTGCATTCAATTTCACGTCCGCCACGCCTCAAGGAGGCTCGCGTCCGCTCATCTCATTCCGCAACGCGCCCGGCGCGCCCTGCACATCGCTAACCCATCCGCAGAAACAAATTCCATTGCAAAAGATTATTTTTTTAAATATTATGAATAAGAATTAAGAATTTACACAAAAAATAAATTGAATAAACGCGAAGGAAAAAGGCAAGTTTAGCGTCCTTGAAGTACTTTTTGCCGTATGGCATAAAAGAATTATTGAGGATTTTACAAAGTAAAACCGCAAATAATTCTTCAAAAAAAATGCTTCACCATAGCTAAATCTTGGCTTTTGACTGGAACTTAATTCAATTTCTTTCACAATTATCTTAAATTCACATTAATAAAACAGGGATTTTTCCATGGATGCAGTTTCAGACATAAAATCTTTTGCAAAAAAAGCCTATCTTCCAATCATTCAGGACGGCGGGCTAAAATTCATGTGCGAATACATAAAAAATCACGGTGTAAAAAATATCCTTGAAATCGGAACAGCAATCGCATATTCGGCAATAAATTTTGCAAAGGCAAGTGAAAACGTCCATGTCACAACAATTGAATACGATCTGGACCGTCACATACAGGCAAAGCAGAATGTAAGCGACTGCGGACTTGAACAAAAAATCACGCTTGTCTACGGCGATGCCCTGGAATGGGAAACTGATGAAAAATTCGACCTTATTTTTATTGATGCGGCAAAAGCGCAGTACATCCGTTTTTTTGAAAAATTCAAGAAAAACCTTACAGAAAACGGCGTGATAATGACCGACAACCTTAAATTCCACGGAATGGTCAACGACTTGAACCTTACGCACAACTACAGCACAAAAAAACTGGTAAAAAAAATAATTAAATATATTGATTTTCTAAAGGCGAACACAGAGTTCCATACCGACTTTTACGATGACGGCGATGGAATTTCCGTAAGCCACAAAAACCTCTAGAACTATTTTCTAACCTCAACACCGTCAAGAACACCGTTAAAAGGAGTTCCTTTAAGAGAAAAAATAAGTTCCTCAGCCTCATTTGTAATGATTTCCAGTTTTGTGCGGATCCAGTTACCGTCAACTTTGGCTTCAAATTCATCACCAAATTCAAGAAAATCAAGAAATTTCATATTTTCCTCATCAACAATACAAAATTTCGCCTCACTTTCGCTAAATTTCATTGTTCCCTGAACCATTCTTTACTCCAACGCAAACTTTTGAATAAAAACCTTGACGCTATTTCAGACAAAGTTTTTATCAATACTCCATTTTTATTTTTCAAAACGGCGAACGTAATCAAAAAGCATATCAACAGTTCCGTCAATCCCCAGTTTTGAAGAATTAACGCTTAAATCGTAGCTTCTTGCATCTCCCCACCGGTGTTTACAAAAATGGTCATGATAAGTAATCCTGTTCTTGTCATGGCGGAAGATTGTCTTTACAGCAAGATTTTTATCCATGCTGCGCTTTTCAATCACACGCCTGACCTTTTCATCCCAATCCGCGCTTATAAAAATTTTCAGGACACAGATTCCCGGCATCTCGTCAAAAAGCTCATCAGAGCAACGCCCGATTACTACAAAAGAGTCGCTGTCCGCCGCCTTGGACTTTAAAAGCGCAAACTGAAGTTCCGCAATATCTTCCGCAGGACTATTTTTGTAGCCGGCCTCATTTCCACCTATAAAAAAATGACGGGGATTTTCATCGTAAACAGAAAGCTCACTTACATCAGTACCGCATTTTTTCGCAACTTCATCCAAAAGATTTCTATCATAAAAAGGAAGCCCAAGCTTTTCCGCAAGTTTTCTTCCAATCTCGTGTCCACCACTGCCATACTCACGGCTTATTGAAATAATAATCTGTTTTTCCATACAAGTACCCCTCAAGTGAAACATTTTCTTAGTGAATTATAACACCATAGAAAGTATCTGACAAAAACAAAAATCATTATCACAATAAAAAACGGCTATTTCCGGGTCCAGTTTTTTCCGTCAAATTCAAAAACAACCGCCTGACAATTCTTTAACAGTCCTTTTCCCCAGAAATTTGCCTTGGAATTTCCCTCAAGATAGCAGATTATCGCGCTGTCCAACGCTCCGTGGGCAACAATCATAATTCTCTTCGCGCTTTTAAATTGCGGCTCAATCACTTCCTGTATAAAATTCCTTGTGCGACGCATGACCTGCTCAAAGGATTCGCCGTGCGGTGGAGGAACATAATTTTCTGTGTCATCAAAAAAAGCGTGGTACGGACTTTCAGGCTGGCTCCAGCTTTCCCACGAATCGCCCTCTCCGTCTCCGAAACTGATTTCAATAAGCCGCCCGTCCCGTATTATGGGAATATTTCTGTGTCCGCGGATAAGACACGCTGTTTCATAAGCCCTTATCAGCGGAGAAGAATAAATTTTGTCAAACTCAACATTCTCAAGGACACGTCCAAGGTCTCCTGCCGCACACCTGCCATTCTCATTCAGCTCAATGTCAGCCCTGCCCTGAAGTTTTCCTGCCTTATTCCAGACAGTCTGTCCGTGCCGCACCAGATAAAGTTCCAATTTAAATTTCCTTTACAGTTTCCGAAATAGGCTTACGCAAAAAATGCTTTTCAGCAGGCTTGCTGTCCTCAGCCTCGTAACCAATATCCAAAAGACAGACAACCTTAAGATTCTCCGGCAAATTAAACGCCTCCACAATTTTCCTTGAATCAAATCCCCTTGCCCACAAAGTTCCAAGACCAAGCTCAGTTGCCTCGTACATCATAGAAGAAACAACAATCGCGGCATCAACCTCGCCACCATCATAATTTTTGCAAAGCGTGTCTACCGGATTTTTATAACTTTCCTCAATATCATAACAAACAAGCAGAACCACAGGCGCTTTATAGCTCATAGGAGTCGCCGCGTAGACTTTCTGCAAAGCCTCCTCGGATTTCAAGACAAAAATTCTATGCGACTGCAAATTCTTTGCCGTAGGCGCAAGCCTGCCAGCCTCCAGAATTTTTAAAAGTTTTTCATCCTCGACTTTCCTTGAAGAAAATTTTCTGACAGAATAACGTTTTTTACAAAGCTCAAGAAATTCCATACAAAGCCCCCTGTGTTTTCCATAAGTCAAAATTTATTTTATACCAGCGAACTGACAAGCGTTTCCTGACAGCGCATCCAATTTCTACTGAATTAATAAACCCCGAACTTCGACCTTACACATTCTATTACTTCCACAGATAAATTCAAGCAAAGAAAAAAACAAAAAACACAAACCTTTCTATTGACAATTTTTAATTAATTGTATAAAGTTCTAAACATCGTCGTAAACAAATCTAGCGAAAGTGGTGAAATTGGCAGACACGCTAGACTTAGGATCTAGTGCTTCGGCGTGAGGGTTCAAGTCCCTCCTTTCGCACTATTCTTTTTTTGCGGAAATAGCTCAGTGGTAGAGCGCCACCTTGCCAAGGTGGATGTCGCG
>CAVGBY010000093.1:0-8104 GCA_963627355.1 uncultured Prevotella sp.
ATCCTGCACAGAATGGACGTTTACCGCGAACAGACTGAACCGCTAATCAAATTCTACACAGAGATGGGAAAAATCTACAATTTTGATTCTGCGATTGAAACAAATGAACTTTTAAAAGAATTCAAAAAAGTATTCCCAGTTGAAAAATAATTCATAAAATATCTTCTGCCGGACTTTTTTGGCGGAAGATATTTTTCAAATGTGTGGGAGGCGGGGAGCAAAATGAAATGAACAGCGAAAATGAAGAGTTTTTCGAAAATAACACATTTAAAATCAATCAGCTTGTAACAAAAATTTTAATTTTGCTGAATTTGCTTGCGCCTGTCTTTGCAGCCCTCTCATACTTTAAGATTTTCCAGATTGAAAAAAACTTCATTCTTTTTTCTGAAGCGTTAATCCTGCCTTTTTCCGTTATAACTTTGATTCTTGTCTACGGCTTTAATTCGCCGGCGTTCAAGGGAAAACACCCAAAATCTTACGAGCGAATCCAGAATTCCGCAAAATATTTCGGGCTTCTTGGCGGCTCGTTTGTAATCGCATTTTTAGGAACGCACGCCCATATCGGAATTTACATCGGCTATGGTCTAGTAGTTTTTCTAAGCTGCCTTTATTATGATGTAAAACTGACTTTGTTCTTGTCTGTGGCAAACTATCTTGCCATGATTTTTTCGCAGTACGGAAAATCATTGAACCGTTTTAAGGAAGGAATTCTTTACGGCACAACCCCGCTTGCAGACTGCATAGCATTTTCGCTGGGCTTTACAATTGAATTTGTGTTCGTTTTTCTTATTGCCTACAACGTGACAAAAAAGAACAGCAAAACGCTCCGTTCGGCAATTGCGCAGAACGAAAAACTAGAGCAGACGCAACTTGATTTTATGCGATTTGTTCCTCTTGTGCTGAAAAAACATGAGCTTGTCACGGGTTTTCACGTTGAGCACACCGCTGAATATGTAAAAATGCTGTGCAATAAATTAAAATCAATGGGATATTACAGCGAGGAACTTTCTAAAAACAATATCGAGATTTTTTCCGCGGCGGCAAACCTGCACGATATTGGAAAAATTTATATTCCAGACCATATTCTTATGAAACCGGGAAAATTTACGGAACAGGAATACGAGATGATGAAAAGACACCCGGAGATTGGATGTGAAATAATCCTGGCAATGCCAAAAATATACAATGATGAATTTAACAAGGTGGCGGCACAAATGGCTTTGTGCCATCATGAGCGTTTTGACGGAAACGGCTATCCGAACAGACTTAAAGGAGAAGAAATTCCGTTGTGTGCAAGAATCATGGCGGTTGCAGATGTTACAGATGCGCTTTTAAGTTACCGGCCATACAAACCGGCGTTTTCAATTGAAAAAACAATGCAGATTATTGAAGAAAACAAAGGAACTCAGTTTGAGCCTGTAATCGCGGACGCAATGATCCAGCTTAAGGACGAAGTTAAAAAATACGCGGAAGAACGCGCCAGCCGGGAAAAGGAACTTATCCTAAAAGAAGCCCATTGGCGCGAACAGGAACGCGAAATTCTTTTGCAGCCCCAGCCCGTTACAGAGTAGCAATATTTTAATCCCTTATGCTGTCTATGTTGGCTTTTCCGCCAGGAACAAACGGCAGCACATTTTCCTCCGGGTCAACTCTTACACGTACAAAGCACGGCTTGTTTTTTCTTTCCGGGGAAAAAGCTTTTTTGTACCATTCCGGGTCAGAATCCGCATCGATTGCCTCGATTCCAAAACCTTCTGCAATTTTTAAAAGATCCGGAGAAGCAATAAATTCGCTGGCAGAATAATTTTTTTCAAATAGGAATTTCTGCTGCTGGTAAACCATTCCAAGCGTTCCGTTTTCAAAAACAATCACTGTCACAGCAAGATTATTTTCTGCAAGAGTCGCAAGTTCCTGAATATTCATCATTATTGAACCGTCGCCCGAAAAACAGACAACGCGTTTTTTTGGATTTGCCATTGCCGCCCCCAACGCCGCCGGAAGCCCGAATCCCATTGTTCCAAGACTGCCGGAAGTAAGAAAAGTACGGGGCTCTTCAACCGGATAATATTGCGCCGCAAACATCTGGTGCTGGCCGACATCCGTTGTAACAAGCAAATCAGTCCGTTTAACTCCGGCCTTTTCCGCAAGTTCTGGAACTGATGCAATAAAAACCCGTGGATTTACACTGTTCCTGAAATTTCCGTTCTTCTCGTTTTCTTTTGGAGAACCGCAGACTGGCGAGAAATTCTCCCTGTTAATCTTGATAATTTTTTCGCACCATGAAATCCGCTCTTTTTCAGAAGAATTTTCTTTTTCCGTTGCGGAATGAAGTTTTTTTTCTACGCAGGAAGCAATTGATGGAAAAACTGACTCAACTTTTGCGATAATACTTAAATTTGAAGGAAGAATTTTGTTGATTTCCGCCGCATCAACATCAATATGAATTATTTTTGCATTCGGACAGAATTTAGAGACAACGCCAGTCGCCCGGTCATCAAAACGGACACCGGCCGCAATAACAAGATCGCTTTCGTTCATCGCAACATTAGCCGCAAAACTTCCGTGCATTCCAACCATTCCGGCAAAATCCAAATCAGAGTGAGGAACGCATCCTAAACCCATTAATGAGGAAACAACCGGAAGGCGGTAAACTTTCTTGAACGCACGGATTGCCTTTGAAGCGGCAAAAGTATTGCAACCGCCGCCAAGGTAAAGACAAGGCTTTTTTGCATTTAAAAGAAAATCTGCCGCACGCTCAACAAGAATTTTCATCTCATCTGATTTTGTATGAAAACGAACCGACTTTTCTTCCGGCAATGGTTTTCTTATTTCAGGCCATTTTTCAAATTCATATTCCGAAAGCTGAATATTTCGCGGCACATCGATAAGAACCGGTCCCGGACGGCCATTCATCGCAATTTCAAAAGCATCTGGAATAGCCGTAAAAAGTTCCGCGACATTTTTTATCATAACGCTGTGTTTTGTTATCGGAAAAGAAAGCCCGAATGTGTCCGCCTCCTGAAAAGCGTCCGTTCCAATAAGATTTGTATTAACCTGCCCTGTAATTGCGATGATTGGAATTGAATCCGAGCGGGCATCTGCAACTGCGGTCAAAAGATTCATTGCCCCAGGGCCGCTGGTTGCCATGCACACAGCCGGAAGCCCTGTTGTACGCGCGATTCCCTGCGCAAAAAATCCGGCGGCCTGCTCCTGGCGCACAAGCACGTGATGAATATTGCTTCGGGTAAGTTCGTCATAAAGCGGAAGAATAGAACCACCTGGAATTCCTGCAACAGTCTTTATTCCGTGCATTTCCAACAATTTTACAATAATCTGAGCGCCAGTCTTTTTCATAAAAACTCCTATATCTGCACTGAAAATAAAAAAGCCCTCCGTTAGGAGAGCTTCTTTCAGTATGTAAATTTACATATACACAAGCCGCCCGACCTAACCCAAGTTAGATTTAATGACGAGCACGACTTTTAGTGTATCTGCAAAAATTGAATCCATACTGTAATTATCGCGTTTTTTTTGTTTTTTGTCTATGGGATTTTTTATACAAAAATCCCATAAAAACTGTCTATACCATTTTAGTTCTTAAAAGGGTAATCATAGGAAACAACCTTAGGTCCTTCATTAACAACTCTTTTGCCGTTTTCCCATCGCTTTTTCCAAAGCTGGGCATCGAACTCCAAAGCGTTCCATAAAGGCCACTGCCACCTTCTCTTTTTTACAATAGGAGGGTCAAGACATATCTGTATATCAAGTCCAAGATAAGCCTTAAAGTTTCCTTGCGTTTCTGCCACAAGATTCAGAATCTTGTGATTTCCTGTTGTAATACCTAAGTAAACAGAAACAGGCAAAACGAGTGTGATTGGCGCGCCGACTGTAAAGTCCGCAGAAATAATACCAAAATTAGCTCCAACACCAAGACCGCCTCTGATTTCCAGTACAGGGGCAAGCATGAATTTAATACCGCCACCAAGCTGAACATCACGCGAGTCTTTTGTGATTATTCCGGCAAAGTTTGTACCCTTGCTGATTTTATATGTATGAGCATACGGAGTCGCGCTTATGCCAACCGGGAAAATCCACTTTCTTATGAATGACCAGTTGATTCCAGACTCAACGCCAAAACCAACCATATAGATTCCACCAAACACAACGTTTCTGAATTCCACAAGGGCATTCATAAAGAACAAAATATCAAAAGTTGCGTCGAACGTACATACAATAGGAAGCGCTGAACACAAATTAAACGCTCTATGGAAGTTCTTTGCATCTTTTGACGGACGAATCATCTGGCTGCCTCTAAACGAACCAACCTCCTGGAAACCAAGCCAAGAAAAATTATCAATTCCGAACTGTTTTTCCAGATCTTTCTTGTTCTGATCAAGCTTGAACTTCAGCCCCTCTTCAGACAAACCTTGAAAATCATCCTTTGTCTTTACTTCACCTTTTTTTGTATCAATAACACCAGGGAATTCATCAGTAGTAAAAAGTGAAACTGTCTTCATATTGATTGCCACAGCATCTTTGAATTCATATTTAAACAGAAGACACAATTTTACATTATAGTTTGGATTTCCGTTTGTTGAACCAAGATGACCGCCAATACCAATACGAATACAAGAATCTGAGCTGCCGACTATGGATTTTAAAACTGGACTTTCCACCGCGCCTACAATACAAGGCAGAAGGTCAAAAGATTTAAAATGGCTAAATTCTTCTACAACACTGTCACGTTCCCTGACATACTCTTTGTATTCATCCGTATATGCCGGATTAGAAAGAATCGGGTTCATAGCCCTTGCCGCAGAACGGTCCAAAGCCGCAGAATTCTCTTTAAGGTCTCCTAAATCCAGAGAGAACCATGGGAAGATGATAGGGAAACTTGTTGAATAAGTGCTTATCTGCGGACACAAATCTGGATACAAAACAGAAAGCACCTTGCGGTTCACAAGAACAACCTGCAGCTCTGAATCATACGAAAATCCATTAAGGTTTTCGCGGACTTCGTTTGCCGCATCACTTGTATCACCTTCTACAAGTTCCTGCCACAAATTAGAATTTTTTGCAAGCTCGTTCAAATATGCAACTGCGTCTGAAATTGAAAGGGATTTATATTCTTTTGTAACAATTTTAGATGGCATAGCATCAAGCAAGTCGTAAATTGAATAGTTATCCACAAATTCTGAATTCTGGAAATAATACATTTCAGGGGCATCATCCTCGTTTATTTCCATCACCTTGATTTCATCATCAGTTAATGCACGGCCTTTGGCAGAAGATTTTGTTCCGACATAAGTTGCAAAAGTGTTTGCCTCATTGTCAACAACATAGTCACCATAAGCCAAACTTTTTACAATGGCACGGTTTGAAGTTCCGACATCATACTTGCTTACAACATAACGACCATCAGAGTTGATTCCGATAAGTCCGCCCGGATACGCGCTTCTTGCATACTGCTGCGGAATAACAGAGAACATTGAAGAAACTTTAATATCCTCCGGAGCGTTAACAAATGCGAGCCACATGGCTTTTTCTGAACCTTTTCGTTTTGTGAACGGCCGCATATAACGAATATCATCGATTCCGTCGTTGTTCAAGTCGCATGATTTTCCAGCCTCAAGAGTAAACGAACTCTTAAAAACCGCATCTTCTGAATCCGAAAGCTCCACACTTTCAAATTCAAAATATGAGAATGTAACCTGTTCCTGGCTAATATCGTCAATTGTGATATAGCCGTAAATAGCCTCATCCCTTATGTCACTATAAACATCCTTTACGTCACCAACGTCTGTTTTCTGGATTTTTCCTAAACGAACGGCAACTACCGCACCTTCATCAAGCTGGCTTGTCGCCAAATCAGCAGGATTGTACAAAGCCGCGCCACCCATAAAAGGCATTTTAGAAATTGAAGCACGGTTTTTTAAGCCAGAAATATTTCTTAAATCAGAAGAAGATGAGGAATACTCATCCAACGGTGATGTACATCCATAGAAAAAAAACGCAGCAACAGCAAAAAGCGGTAAAAAGTTTTTTACAAATTTTGTTTTCATTTTACACCTCGCTAAAATCATTTATCCGCAAAACAATAAATGCTTCTAACATGAGCCTTAGAATCCTTAAAGGATTTTCGCACCTCGCCTATTTCCATATCAAGAAGCAACTGAATATCTTTCATGTAATAATCCTGGGAAGAAGACCAGATTCTGTCGTCAAGCACATCACCGCCGCAAACTTTCAGAACTTCGTTCAAAACAATCTTATTTTCAAACATTTTGTAAAGCTCCACGATAGTCGGAAGATACCAGCCTTTTTCAAATTTTCCGCATTTTTCGTCTGTTCCATAAGTTTCCGCAAATGCGTAAGCCGGATAAACTGAATCCATATTCTTGCTTGCGGTTTTATCCCGGCGGGTAACATTTTTCCAGCAATTTCTTCCGTCAAATTCACCAGAAAATCCTTCATTCTTGTATGTGCCTGTTGAAAAATCAAATTTCTGGTTGATTACATAAGCACGGTTAAAAAGGAAATTTGTGTTGTCTCCGCTTGAACTGTCTTTTGCAAACGAAAGCACGTCATCGGATTCATCGAGTCCGACTCCAAGCACGCGTTTTGAATCTCTTTCCAAAACACCATCAACTGTAAAAATAACTGCCACAGGTGTTTCTTTGCCTTCGTAAGAAAGATAAGAATCCTTTGAAAGAACAGAACCATCAGACATAACAATATCACCAACATGATACTGTTTTTTTGCGCATGAACTAAAAAGAACGCAAAATACCCCTAAAATCACAAAAGCGATTTTTTTTGTTTCTCCTTTAAAAAACATATGCCTCCTAAAAAAATTCCAACTTAATTAAAATTTTCTGCACCGCAGATAAAATTAGACCTTATAAACAAACATAACTGAAAAGACAGATGATTCCACGCCCGGAGTTGTGCCTGTATCCACAAAATCATTTTCCTCCCCGATGTGGCGGTAGTAAGTATCTCCTTCTTTGCATTTGAACCATTCATAAGAAAACTGAAGAGAAAAGTTTTTCCAAGCGGCTTCTGTGCCGACAGAAAAACCTAGTCCATTTTTCATATAATCATTGAACTGCTTGCGTATCCCATCATGCAAATGATTATCTTTTGCCGCCGAATAAATGTATGGAAAGAATCTCCCAAAAATCTTTACTTTCCAGGAAGTGTCAATCGCGTATTCAGACTCAAGGCTTAAAAAAGGCATATAACTTGCAACCTCATAATTCACCCCAGTCCCGGAATAATATGTTTTTTCGATTGAATCGCTCCAATATTCGCCAGTTTTAGCATATTGAGTGTATCCATTGTATGCCTCGTATTTTTGACTTCTGAACAAAAAACCAATCTGCGGAATTATGCTTAAATCAACAGGAACGCCAAAATTCATTAAATTAAAATCGTAGCCGACTTTTGCCTCCAAGTCGCAAAGCCTGTTAACTATAAGCTCGTGGTCAGAAAAATTAGTGTATTTTGACTTATCCGTACCCATCCAGTCGTAGTCCTGGATTGAGCCAAGTTTTACAGGGATTGCAGAATCCACCGACAAGTCCACAATCGCATGAAAAATATCAAAACGGCCGGATAGACCAAACACAGGAATCACAGGAGTATTCCAATCCAGACGGCTTAGCGTGTAATCACTTTCGTAGACAAATTCCTGAACTTTGCCACTCCGGATTCCGCCTGAAGCAGAAAGCTCAAAAATCTTGGCAAAAGAAGCCTCTGAAAAAAACGCCAGAAAAACAAAGAGAAAAATAAAAAATTTTTTGTATCCGTTCAAAATCATATTAAAGATGAGTATACATCCTTATTCAATAAACTTCAAATTCTATGTTGAAATAGTGAATTTTGTGAGAAATTGAACGGGCTACCGGAAAAAGAGGGTTTCTTGACCGTGGGGAAAGTTTTTCATAAGATAGGGATGTGTTTAGCGCGACGAAAAATGAAACAGAAATTCTTAGAATTCTAAAGGAACAGGAAATTCTAAAAATAGCCCAATTAATAGAAGAAAGTTGCAAAAATAAAGAATCTTCTTTTTCCGCACGGCAAGCTGAAAACGCGATTGAAG